>JAPLKA010000066.1 GCA_026388315.1 Pseudomonadota bacterium
GGCAATTCGCATGTCTGAGTCCCGGTATTTTGGGACGAGTTTGCGAAATTGAGTGAAATTCGAGCCTGTAGTGGGTAAAAAGCGCAGTGAAGCAGGGAGGGAAACAGTGTTCCTGCGAATACCATATTTGGGCAACAGGCCATTAATATTCGATCGTACCTGTTCCAACACGACGATATTTCCTATGGGAATGTACAAAAACTCAGGATTTGTGGTTTTTTTTCTGTGTGGCCATATTATTTCCTTCCCTTTTGTAAATATGAATATGCTTCGTCAATTGCTTTCTGAATCTCAATTGTTTTCCCGATAGATGTAACAACTTTGCAGTAATGCTGTATATCTTCAAGGGACAATGTTCTTCCTTTCCTGTCTTTCAGCCACTTATTACACGCCTGATAGCCGCCGATATGGTATTCCCAGACCTCTTTTGCAATGCCTTCGAATTGCTGGTTCTGGTTGAAATAGACAAGTCCTTCGTCTTCAAAATATTTTGGTTTTTCAACCTTAAAATCACCATTGCCCTGACACTTTGCGACAGGAGGGTCAAGCTCAGGCGCATTAAGAAGATGCAACTCCACGAGCCTTTGTCCATAATCAGCCATCTTTGTGAACAGGCTATAATCCTTTGTGAAGGGGATTCTCGGAAAATCTACCTTCAAAAATTCGGCATATATCGTGCGGTAGGTATTGGAATAGAGCACGGCGTAAATATAGTAGAAAATCTCCTCAGGGGCCGGTGATGTTCCAAAGTCCTTTGTAAGCTGCTCCACGATGATGGGGTTCAGGTTTGGCTTTCTTGTTGTATATTCACTGGGTGGTTCAAAGAGCATCATCATGGCCCCAGGGGAGCCTTTTTTAGGGTTGTTGGTTGTTGGTTTGTCTGTTTCGGGATAGAGGTATAAAGGGAAGAGATAAGACCTTTCTCTTGTTTCTAAGGATACGGTACAGTCATTAATTATTATATTCGAGCAAAAAGCATGCCTGAATTCCCGGTTTACCTGGCGATTACTGATTAATCCCAAATTTTCATGTATCATATGACGCATAACTTCTTTTCGTGAACGCTCTATCAGGTCCTCATTATAAAAGGCCCATTGAACATCAAAGGGTCTATACAAAATCCGGGTAATTGCGTTTTTCCAATCCTTGTCTTGCCTAACCCTTTCGCGAGCTTTTTTCAGCCTCCAGTTTTGCTTATCTCTCAGATGAAACGTGTCTCGTATAAGTTCATCGGGTATTTTTTCGTCGCAGAACATCCTAATACGTCGTTTTAGCGCTTCCTTGTCAGGATCTATTACAAAATCGTCCCTTGCCGTTGCGATACCTACGCCATTTACAGGAAATATTTCGGTTATCTTCGGGTATTTCTTGTAACCCTCCAAAAGCTTCTCATTCCTTGGAATAAAAAGATAAAGCTCAGACTTTGGCGAGAGCTTATTCCATTTCGTTGTTTTTATATCGTTTTTTAAAAGCCAGTTATATTTATTTTCCCGTAATCCCCATATTTCGGAATGGTTTACTTTACATTCTGTCTTTTCACCTTTTCTTTTTACAAAAATCGCAATTGCCACCCCCTGCATAATATCAAAGACGTTTTCATCTTTTGAGCCGTCGGGGCATTTCTCCTTTTTCAGGCTGTTCCCGTGCAGGTCAAGGAGGTACATCTCGTTGAAGCTTGTCATCAGGGATTGCCGCATACCCTTGAAAGTAGGATTGTCAAAGTAACTGTGGTTGGTAATAAACCCCAACACACCTTCTCCTGCCTTATCAATCTTCCACTGGGCAAAACGAATAAACTTCACATAATCATCCTGAAGTCCTTTCGAGTTCTTTTCGCCGAGAGGTTTTCCGTCAATGCGATAATAGGCCCTGATCTCTTCTGAAATCCATTTACCTGTATTTAAAGAATGATACGAATATGGCGGATTTCCCATTATCACGAGAATAGGCTGCTCCTTTTTCACCTTTCCTGCCAGATGGGATTCTTCAGAGAGGGAAGCCATGCCGGGAAGCTGTGTTTCGGGAAGCTCTTCCATTTCAAGGGTATTGGTGAGATACAACTTGAATCTTTCATCTGCCTTGAGCGTATAACCAAGTTCCTCCAGCAGGAAAGATATCTTTAAATGGCCTATTGCGTAAGGCGCCATCATGAGCTCAAAGGCGTAGAAATTCTTGAGAATGTGCTCCCTGATAAGAAGTTCTTTTCCGCCCTCGCCATATTTTGTGACAAATTCCTCAACTGCAAGCTTCGCAGCTTCGGCCAGGAAGGTAAGCGTGCCTGCCGCAGGGTCTAAAACAGTCACAGATTTGTCGGCAATACCATCTGTTTTCCCGAATTGTTCTTTTAAAATAGTATGTAAAGAACGGACGATATAGGATACAACCGGTTCGGGGGTATAATAGACGCCTCGTTTCTCTCTCGTCTTAGGGTCATATTCAGCCAGAAAAGTCTCGTAAAAATGGACAATCGGGTCTTTGCCTTTTCCATCATGAAAGTAGCTGTGGAGGATATTTTTAACATCGGTAACCGCCAATACCTCTGAAATATCATCAATAATCCACTCCATCTGGGGAGGTAATTTCCCGCGGGAAACAAACTCAAATAAATCCCTTAAGATACCGATAGTTTGAGGAATAGTATCATAGGCAAGCTTTCTGTTGAATTCATAAATCCCCCCGTTCCCCCCTTTCGGAAAGGGGGGCGGAGAGGGGATTCGGGTCCTTGCAGCAAAAAGTCCATATATAATGGTCTGCGAATAAAGGTCTGCAAAGTCTTCCTTCGAAAGACCGCTTACCAGATATTGTTTAAAGGCTTCGTAAAAACCGATTATAAATCCTTTCCCGTTTCTCTCTTCCTCTTTCAGCTCTTCTGCAACAACCTCATCCTTTAAAAAGCGTGTCCTTTTTGCCAGTTCAACCGCAAGGGATTTTGCGTCATAGACCCTTGGAAGGGAAAAGGAGAAAAATCTTTCCAGCAATATCAGGAAATCAGACTCCTTTTCTGCTGGAGGGACGGTTTTCAATTGATAGAGGATAAAGGGTCTCCCGATAAGGACTTTATCAATCAATGAGCCATTTCTGTAAAGCCTGAATTCAAAGAAGTTTGTGAGGATCAGATTTGGAAAGGTGCGGAGGTAACGCTTTAACTGGTCTGTTGCTTCTATCTGGTCCAGGTTTTCAATTGTCGGCGCTTTTGCTTCAATATATCCAATGATATGCTGTTTTCCGTCCCATACCCTGAAATCAGGGTTGCCGGCCTCGGTCTTTTTCGGAATTGTTGTTATATGAATATTTTTCTTGCCTGTTGATTCGCTGTATTCTTTTAAAAATCTTTCAAGGGTCGAGTAAAAACTTTGTTCTGTCGAATCCCCGCGCTTGGCAACTTCAGATATTTCTTTTATATATGTTTTGAGCATTTGATCTATTCAACTATTCTAAATCCTTATAAAGATGATTACAACGATAAAAATGCCGAGCCTTTACCGTGAATTGTGAACCGTGAACTGTTCTACTCAAAACAAAACCCCTTCTCCCGAAACAATTTAAGACATGCCTCCACCACTTGAGCATCGTAGAGGATGTCTTTGTTGTTCTCTATCTCTTCGAGGGCTGCATCTATTCCAAGGGCAGGGCGATAAGGACGGTGGGAGGGAATAGCTTCAACCACATCGGCCACAGAGATAATCTTAGTTTCGAGGAGGATTTGTTCACCTTTCAACCCCTGCGGATAGCCCGAACCGTCTAACCGTTCATGGTGTTGGAGGACTATTTCTGCTATGGGATACGGCAATCCCACATCTTTTAATATGTCATATCCTGATTGAGAGTGAACCTTGATAAGGTTCATTTCTATGTTTGTTAATGTGCCGCCCTTACTTAAAATTTCTGCGGGTACCGATATCTTGCCGATATCATGAATAATGCCTGCCATACGGATAGTATCAACTGTATCGTTTGACAGACCCATCTCCTGTGCGATTACCCGTGCAAGGTTTGATACCTTCCTCTGGTGGCCCGCGGTATAGGGGTCTCTTGTCTCAACCGTTGAAGACAATGCTTGGATAGTGCCTGATAAGGATTTTCTTAGCTTCTCGGTAGTCTGTTGTAACTCTTCTTCGGCAAGTTTGCGGGAGGTAATATCTTCGCAAGTCATAATGTGCACACCGGTTTCCATTTGCACCGAGATGAGGTTAACAATCTTTTCCGTTCCATCCTTACACGTTACAGTAAAAACCCGTGGTCTTTTTTCACCTGGTCCGGCTGCTTTTAAATCTTCTACCCATGCCGCGATAACGGTCTGCCTGTATGCAGGGTTGGGGTATGCCTTTGTAAACCATGTTCTTCCATCAGGAATCTCTGACAGGTTGTACCCGAATATTTCTTTAAATTTCGGGTTGATATAGACAAAATTCCCATCCTTATCTATCATTGCCATTCCAAAGGGTGCATTTTCAGAAAGGACAGAAAACCTCTGTCTTTCGTGTTTCAGTTGTTCTTCTGCCTGCTTGCGGTTGGTTATGTCCTGTAGTGTTTCAATAGCGGCTATTAATTTTCCATTATCATCGTATATGGGCGCGGCATCAAATACTATATACCTGTTTTTGCCGCCAAGATTGGGATACCAGCCTTCAGCGTGTATTCCTTCGGGTATGAGAACGGACCTCGCGTAGACTCCGTAAAGGTTAGTCATCTCATTGAATTTATTGTCAATAATTACGTCCGCGACACAGGGACGGGGATAATCATAGAAAGCCTTCCAGTGATCACTGGCGCCAAGTAAATCCTCTGATTTTATTCCAGTAAGGTCTTCGCATGCCTTGTTCCAGTAAATCACTTTATGTTCCGCGTTGACGACAAAAGTGGCTACCGCAGAACTTTGAACTATGGATTCCATGAACTTATCTTTTTCCTTTAATTCTTCCTCCGCCTTTTTGCTATCGGTAATGTCACGGTTACTGCCCCGTTGTCCTAGATATTCACCATCACGGCCGTACACCCCCCGACACTCATGTCCGATCCAACGGTCTTCGTTGTTCCTGGTTATTATACGAAACTCCAGTGTGCAAACATCAGATTTGTCCTGCAACACGTCGTGAATATGGATAACAAACCGGTGTTTGTCGTCGGGGTGGATGATCTTTTCCAGCAGTTTTGGGTCTTGATGAAATTCTTCAACCCGATACCCGGAGATGCGCTCACAGGCAGGGGAGACATAAACATATTTTCCATCGGGAGCGAGCCAGTACTCCCAGGCATAGGTAAAGTCAGCCACTGTGCGATATCTCTCTTCACTCTCCTTAAGCGCATCCTCCGTACGCTTGTGTTCTGATTCCGATTGTTCCAGTTCCTTGATTCTCTGCTTTGAGGCGGATATCTCTTCGATCAGTTCCTGATTCGTCCTGGATGGATCTTTCATCCGACTCCCATATGGTGATAAATAGTGCCGAGATATATTAAGATATTAAGAATACTATAGTAGATATGTAGCGGCGTCAACGTATATCCATGTGAAACATAAATAAATGACATTAATATACCGTTCATATTGATTTTGTGAGGCAACATGTATACGTAAAGATTTGAGCATGGCTCACTATTGCCAATCGAAACACAGTACGAATTGCTTCTTTGTGGAAACTCTCTTACAGGAAGCTATACGTACGGTTTGATGAAGGCGGGTACCCTCTGGGTGCGGAAACGTTATGAACGCTATAGTCCTTATGAGATGCGTGCATCCCCTATCATCTCCTTCCCTTTCTGTGTTAACCAGCATGCCCTATAGGTATCACCCGCCACGGTTCCTCCCAATCCTGTTTCGGCCAAGCCCTTCCGGCAGAGCGCGTCAAGCACCTCCCTGCCCGCTTTGTTGCGGCAAACCTTGTCAATCCATGTTGCGCGCTTGTAAGCGCCCCCGCTGTACTGATTGTTTACGATTCTGATGAGCATGTCTTTTTCTTCTGGAGTGATTTCCATGATCAAACCTCGCTTTTCGGGATGTCTTAAATATCTCCAATACAGTTCCAAATGTCAAACGAATTTACAGGTGTATTTTCAGGTGAAAAAAGTATGCTCCAGTAATAGATATGATTGATTAGTAAGATTGACTATTATAGAATCATACTCGAAGCTCACAGTTCAAAACTACACATGGAGGTTAACATGTTCCATCCAACCAAGATTATTGCAATAGGGCTCAATTATCGGGATCATGCAAAAGAGATGCATCACGAAATTCCAGAATATCCGCTCATTTTCCTGAAGCCCCCGACAGCAGTTATTCAAAATGGTGATTTCATCGTTTATCCGCCCATGACAAAAGAACTCCACTATGAAGGCGAGCTTGCAGTCATCATAAAAAACAAAATCAAAAATATCACAAAAGAGAATGCACCACATCACATCGCAGGCTACACCTGCGCAAATGATGTTACAGCGAGAGACCTGCAAAGGCTTGATGGTCAGTGGACACGATCAAAATCATTCGATACCTTCTGCCCTCTGGGCCCGAAGGTGGTATCAAACATTGACCCGACACACCTGGCAATCTCCACAAGGGTCAACAATGTTGTAAAACAGCAATCGAATACAAATAATATGGTTTTTGATGTCTATGAGCTGGTTTCCTATATATCCAGGATCATGACCTTGCTTCCTGGTGATGTGATTATTACCGGTACTCCTCCGGGAGTCGGACCAATAGAAGCGGGTGATGTGGTGGAGGTGGAGATTGAAGGAATCGGAGTTTTGAAAAATACAGTAAAGAGCGGTTAAGGAGTGAAACATGGAAAATATAACTTTTGATGATTTTTTAAAGACAGACTTAAGGGTTGCAGAGATTAAGGCCTGCGAAGATCTGCCTGGCGCTGACAAACTGTATAAGCTCACAATCGATATAGGCGAAGAACGCACTATCGTGGCAGGAATTAAACAATACTACACAAAGGAAGAGCTTATCGGGAAAAAGATAGCAGTCGTGGCAAACCTTGAGCCTCGCAAACTGAGAGGGGTCACGTCTCACGGAATGCTCCTCGCAGCTTCAAATGAAGAAAATACTTCTATCGTTCTTTTGACACTTGATAAAGACATTTCGAATGGAAGCAGGATATCATGATAAAAACCGAAACGGAGAACCGGCGTATCGGCGAAACAGCGATTTTAATGCCCTTTTCACCGGTTCTCCCACTCTCCGATTCGCCGGTTCGGGTTATACGAAGTGACTAACGGACTTTTCCTCTTCATATCCGGTCTTGCCCTCTTTCTCTTCGGCATGCTGAAGCTCGGCACGTTCATGCAGCAGCTTTTTGGCGCCCGAATGAGGGAGTATATAAGGTTCTCTGTAAAAAAACCCGTTTACGGGCTTATTATGGGGATCGTAACAACCATTCTCTTCCAGAGCAGCTCGGCCACAACCCTTCTTACTATCGGGATAGTCAGCGCAGGATTGATCAGTTTTTTTCACTCCCTTGGAATTATTCTCGGTGCAGACATCGGAACCACACTTACGGTACAGCTCGTTGTGTGGAAGTTTACTTCAGTTTCACCGCTGATACTCTTTGTCGGTGGAACCCTCCTCTTCTCAACAAAGGAAAAATGGAAACAGACCGGTGAAGCCCTTTTCTACTTCGGGCTCATCTTTTTCGGGTTGCAACTTACTGCAGATGCCACAGCCCCGCTCAAGGAAAACAAGTTTTTTCTGGATCTCTTTCATCACACAGAAAATCCATTCATCGGTATCGGTATCGGCGCACTCTTTACCGCTCTCATACATTCTTCGGCCATTCCTATCAGTATCGTCACCATCATGGGTCAGCAGGGCCTGATAACGATCGAAAACGCCATACCCATCGTGCTCGGGGCAAATATCGGCACCACTATAACGGCCATTATGGGGAGCATTGCGGCAAACATTAACGGGAAAAGGAGCGCCTTGGCCCACGTCCTCTTTAAGCTGGTCGGGGTAGTAATATGTCTCATTGCCCTCCCCGTCTTCCTTCTCCTTTTGCAGCGCCTCTCTTCAAACATCGCCCAACAGATTGCGCTGGGCCATTTTATCTTCAATGTCCTCCTAACAGCTGTCTTTATTCCTTTCCTGAAGCCGTTGTCAACTCTTATTGAGAAAATCCTCCCGGGGAAAGACGTCACGCTGCCGCTCTGGCCTGAATATCTGGATACAAAATGCCTTGCGAGGCCGGAAGATGCACTTTTTTGCGTCAAGCAGGAATTATCAAGGGAGATTTTGCTTGCCCGGAGGATGTTCACCGAAAGCTTAAAACTTGTAACAAAATTCAGCGAGGCAAGGAAGAAAGATATTAATTACATCGAACTCGTTGTGGACAACCTGCTGGCTGAAATAGTAAGTTATCTATGGAATATCTCCTGCGGGCAACTTTCACCATCATCATCAAAAAAACTCTTCGCTTTTTCAAAGATAGTCTATGAAATTGAAAGGGTCGGTGATCGATCGACAAACCTGGTTGAGTTATCCGAAGAAAAACACAAAAGAAGGGCTCTGTTTTCAGGGGCGGCTCAAGACGAGCTGAAAGAAATCAGCACATTGATTATTAACAACCTTGATGATGCAGCTTTTCTTATTGAAACAAAAGATACAATGAAGATAAGTATGATTTTTGAGAGAAACAGGAGAGTCAAAATTTGTGTCAAAAAGGCAACCGAACAACACCTGGAGAGATTTTATCAAAAAGCCTGCCTTGCAGAGGCAGGCCCAATCTTTGTCGATATGCTCGTTAACCTTGAGAGAATATCCGACCACTGCCAGACTATCGCCGAATGCATTCATGGCCTTGACGAAGAATCCTGAACAACACCTTTGTTTTTTTGATATAAATATGGTCTTTATATGAAATGAAAAGAGAATTCTTAACATCAATCCCCCCGGATAAGGCCCTTGAGATAATCGAGTCATTCCAGGTAACACAGGGAAGAGAAATGATACATATTGAAGCGGCGCTCGACAGGGTGCTGGCTGAAAACATTGTCTCCGGCGAAGACATTCCGTCTTTTTCCCGTTCTTTAGTTGATGGATATGCCGTTAAAGTTAAAGATACACAGGGGGCAAAAGAAACAAATCCATCCCTCCTTTTTGTTAACGGCGAAGTGCGGGTCGGAGAGGAGTCAACTGTAGCGGTTGAAGATGGTAAATCCATATCTATAACAACAGGCGCCATGCTCCCTGAAAACGCCGATGGTGTTATCATGGAAGAACATGCCAGGCGGTTGAATGATGAAATTGAAATTACAAGACCTGTTTTCAGGGGCGAAAACATCTGCTTTGAAGGTGAGGATATCAAAAAAGGTGAAAGGTTAAAGGTGAGAGGCGAGAGGCTATCGCCATTTGACCTTGGAGTATGTGCGGCGCTTGGAATATCAAAAATTCCCGTCTACAAAAGGCCGAAAATAGCAATTATCTCGTCCGGCGATGAAATTGTTGACATAGATGAACCCCCTCCCGCCGGCACAGTCAGGGATATCAACAGATATACCGTCGCAAATCTTTTAAAAAAAGAAGGCGCCCGATGCGATTTCCTCGGCACAGCAAAAGACACTATTCAGGATATAATTGCTAAGCTTGAAGCGGCAAGGGAATACGAATTAATACTCGTTTCCGGGGGAAGCTCAAAGGGTGAAAGAGATTTTATCGTTGACGCCATTGAAAAGCTCGGAGGCAAAATCCTGTTCCATGGGGTTAACATAAAGCCAGGAAAGCCGGTTATCTTTGGAACATTGTGGGATAAACCTGTTTTTGGACTTCCAGGTCATCCTGTTTCGTGTATAATGGTTGTGATACGGTTTGTCCTCCCGCTCCTGATGAAATTAAAGGGGGAGCTTCAAACAGCAGCCAGGAAAATGAAAGGGATACTCGCAACAAACGTCCCCTCATCTTATGGGATCGAAGAATACATCAGGGTTACAATAAAATCCACCGACGAAGGTTACACTATAAGTCCTCTTTTTGCAAAATCCTCAGTAATATCTTCGCTGGCACAGGCAGCAGGTTATATTGTTGTGCCTGAAGGGCTTGAAGGATACGAAAAGGGAGAGGAAGTGGAGGTATTTGTTTGGTAATGAACGGCATTAATTAAACATGAAACGATATCTGAAAACCATACGAAGCAAAGAAGCAGTAGAAAAGATGCTTGAACATATCAAACCCCTGGAGGGTGAAGAATATCTCCCCACATATAAATGCAGGGACCGCATCAGTTCGAGGCCGGTTTATGCTCAAATTTCGAATCCCCCTTTTATGTGTACCGCCATGGACGGGTATGCGACAGACTACGAAAAGACACTCCAGGCCGATATTGCAAATCCCCTTTCGTTGACAAAATACAAAGAAGCCACCCCTGTAAATACCGGCGACCCCCTTCCAAAAGGCACAAATGCAGTAATTATGGTAGAAGATGTTGAGGATTCGGATTCCTTTATTGTCATACGGAAACCGGTCTACCTGTGGCAGAATGTCCGCATGATCGGTGAGGACATCATTGAAGGAGATATGTTAATCCCCGTAAACCATACAATTGGTGTTTTCGATATTGGCATGCTTATTTCAGGAGGCATATCACATATCCATGTGAGAAAAAAACCTAAAATCGTCATAATACCAACCGGCAAGGAATTGATCGACCCCTATAATCCCCCCGGCCCTCCCTCAAAATCGGGGGGATTAATAGACTTCAACTCCTATACGCTCCTGAACCTCGCAGAAGATACAGGGTTTGAAGGCACCATCTCCGAAATAGCATACACAAAAGAAGATTTACAGCGAAGTATCAAAAATGCCATCGATGAGTTCGATGTGATGCTGATAAATGCCGGTTCCAGCGCCGGGAGAGAAGACTATACCGAAGAAACTATAAAAGAACTGGGAACACTTGTATTCCACGGTATTTCCATGATGCCCGGCAAGCCTGCCATGTTCGGCATCGTTAAGGGCAAACCTGTATTTGGAATTCCGGGGTATCCCGTGTCTGCCTCATTAACGTTCAGCACCTTCGTAAAGCCACTCTGCGACAAGATGACAGGCTCATCGTCGAATAAAGCTTACATAAACTGCATTACCCCCTATAAAATCCCGTCACGTCTTGGAATAGAAGAAATCATCAGGGTTAATCTTATTGAAAATCAGGGGGTTTATTATGCTATCCCGTTACCCAGAGGGGCGAGCATTTTTTCATCAATGGCACGGGCTGATGGGCTTGTACGGATACCCGAAGATGTGGAAGGCTTTAGCGAAGGCGAAGCAATCCCCTGCGAACTTCTTACGAATAAAGGAGCATTAAAGCGGAGAATCCACATTATCGGCAGCCATGATCTTTCCCTGGATGTCTTGAGAGATATGATAAAAGCTCATCATCCAGGCATTGACATAATCTCAACCCACACAGGAAGCTTGAGCGGAATCGTAGCCATGTCAAAAAACGTCGCGTATGTATGCACCACACATGTTCTTGATGAAAAAGAAAAGACGTACAATATCCCTGCAATTCAAAAGTATCTCCCCGATAAGCCTTGTATGCTTATACATATTGCAAAAAGGCTCCAGGGACTTCTTGTTCGTAAAGAAAATCCGAGGGGCATAAGGGGAATCCGTGATTTATCAAGGCCGGACGTAAAATTTATTAACAGGCAATCCGGCTCCGGCACAAGGATACTTTTCGATTCATTGCTCAAAGAGAGCGGCATTGAAAAACATCAAATCAATGGTTATGATAAAGAAGAATCAACCCACACTGCCATAGGAATCCTTGTAAGAGAATCCATTGCGGATACCGGCATTGCCATTTACTCAATGGCAAAGGTGTTTTCTCTTGATTTTATTCCCCTCGCAGAAGAAGACTACGATCTTCTTGTCAGCAAAGAATTTACTGAAGACAGAAGGTTCAATCTCCTTATGGATTTGATAAATTCCGATGAATTCAAGCAGAGACTTGAGCAGTTGGGTGGATATAATACGAAAGAGACGGGGAAAATAAAATATGAACAATAATGGCAGAGGGCAAAGAGCTGAGAGCAGAGGGTTTCAAAACTCTACGATCTACGCTCTACGCTAAAAAGCTAATCGCCACGAGGCCTTACATGCTGATTGATAATTTCAACAGGATCATTAATTATATCAGAGTCTCCGTTACTGACCGGTGTAATCTGAGATGCAAATACTGCGTGGATGGAGCATTTCCATTTATACCTCATTCGGAGATACTGTCATATGAGGAGATTATCAGGTTTGTAAGAATAAGCGCTCAACTCGGCGTAAGCAAAGTCCGTTTGACCGGCGGGGAACCTCTCGCAAGAAAGGGAATTTCCTATCTCCTGAAAGAGTTAAACAGCATTGAGGGTATTGACGACATAAGCCTCACAACCAATGCAGTGTTTCTCGGAGAAAAAATCCTTGAATTAAAAGATGCAGGCCTAAAAAGGGTAAATATAAGCCTCGACACCTTGAAAAAAGAAAGATTTGCATTTATAACAGGGGTCGATGCCTTTGATGATGTACTCATGAGCATCGAAAAGTCCATCTATGCCGGCATGAATCCCATTAAGATTAATACGGTTATCATTAAGGGCTTTAACGATGATGAGATCCTGGACTTTGCAAGGCTCGCCGAGAAATGGGGTCAGCACGTAAGATTTATTGAATTCATGCCCTTTGGTAACTTCGACCTCTGGGATGCTGCCACAATCGTCTCCTCACGGGAGATTGAAGAAATTCTCAGGACCCGATACACCCTCGAACCGTCTGCGAGCAACGACAGGGGACCAGCCAGGATGTTCGACATTAAAGGCAGTGAAGGAAAAATAGGTTTCATAAGCCCTGTCTCCACACATATCTGCAGTGAATGCAACCGGATACGGCTCACTTCCGGGGGCAAGCTCCGGCCCTGCCTTTTTTCCGACGTGGAATACGATGTAAAGAAACTCCTGAGAAGCAGCGCCAGCGATGAAGAGATTAAGGCCTTCATCAGGGAAACCGTCAAGGTAAAGCCTGAAAGAAAGGGCGAGATGGGGCAGATAAGAAAATGTCAGCGCAGCCTGCGGAACATCGGAGGATAATTAAGGGAAAGTGTTGAGTCCGTCGGCAGAGCGTATGCGAATATCGTGCTGCGGGAAGGCGATCTCAATGTTGTGTTCTCTGAAAATTGTGTCGATTTCAAAACGAATTGCTGAAGTAACCTTGTCTCTCTGCTGAATCAGGTTCTTAATCCAGAATCTCAAATGAAAAACAAGTGCGCTTTCGCCAAAATCATAAAACAGTACATAGGGGGGCGGTTCCCGTAAAACCTGCGGATGTGCAAGGGCGCACTCGATGAGGAGTGTTCTCACACGATCCGTATGCGAACCGTATGCGACACCGACAATAATTTCTGCACGCCCTTTCGGGTCCTTGTATGTCCAGTTTGCAATCTTTTTATAGGCAAGATCGGAGTTGGGTATAAAAATCGTGGAATCTTCATTCGTCTGCACTATAGTATTGCGGATGTTTATATTCATCACCGTTCCCCGGACATCTTCAATCTGAATCTCATCTCCGGGATGAATAGAACGGCTAAAGAGGAGTATGAGGCCACTGAAAAAATTCTTTATCATATCCTGAAGACCGAAACCAACTCCGATAGACAGGCCACCGGCAATAAGGGCAATGTGTTCAAGCTTCACCCCCAGAAGGTTCAGGGAGAAAAGAATATAGAGACACCAGACGATATAGGCCAGGATGGCTTGAATCGATTTGATGGTTCCCATCTGGATCTCTTCACGTCGTCTGCTGATGGCATCCAAAGCCCTGTACAGAAGGGCCGTGATCGAGCGGACTACAAAGAATACTGCCACAATGATAATGACCATAGAAAGATTGAGAGCGAATAATCCGAAATTGATTCGCCACTGAATGATGCTGTTGAGCAACGGCATACCGCCTATGAACATGCATATCCAGGCAACAGAACCGGAAAAACTTCCAAGGAGAACAAGCGGAAGGACAATACCGTTTACGATGTTGTTTGCAACAAACCTTTCTTTGCCGGTCCGGTTCAAGTGCTCCATGATAAGGATAATGTTGGAGCCGAATTCAATATTAAGAAGCAACAGGAACCATATTGCCGTAATGAGGGTGGACAAGTTTCCCCATTTTGATAATGATATGCATGAAAGGGTCAGTAAGAGCCACAACGATATTGTCCCGAATTTTTTCTCAAACTCACCGCGGAATCCCTTTCGTATGCGAAAAAGGTAGAGCGCGCACCCGATGAGCATAAGAGCCACAATAGGGGCAAACATTGCCGACGGGAAATGGTTTGTCATTGACACGATCGAGGCAGTAAACACGCACCAGAGGGGCCAAAGAATATTATGCTTTGAGGGGGCTTCATGTGTCGGCAATAACATGCGCATACGCCATGCGAGCGAAACAATCCCGCCCGCAAGTAATGTTTCCAAGGGAAAACGGTAAATACCAAACTGGACTAACCCGCAAGTTCTAATCATTACATAGAGGGGCAACCCGAAGCCCAACCAGATGAATGAAGGGAAAAGATGTCTCCTCAGGGCAACAAGAGGGAATCTCCTCTGAATCCTTCCCAGAAAGAAGAAGGAAACAGCTATCATTGCGACACCTACGGCAAGGGTTATTATAAGGTTATTCCGAAAGACTCCCCAGTTTTCCTTGAGTGGAATCTGCCAGTAGGGGACAAAGCGGATCCATGTTTGCATGTTTCTATAGGCGCTATTCCAGCCTTCAACAGAAAAATAGTATACCGGCAAAGGTCGCAAGAAAAATGTCTTCCATAATTTAAAAATGTCTTTTTCAATCTCTGATTTCTTGTTATCAAGCCTTACAAGGAGTCCCTCTACTGAGTTCGGGAGAATTGCGATAAGCTGTCGTGCCGCGGCAGCAAGATCTAACACATGCCTGAGTTCATTAATGTATTCCCTGAGTACAGCCTTCTTTTCTTTTAGCAGCCCCTCTTCGGATAATTGTTCGTATTCCTGCAGGTGCGCCTGTATAGACCTTTCGAAGGTTTTAAGCGATTCCATTTCATCATTTAAAGGACCTAATATCTCCCGACATTCGTTGCGCAAATATTCTATCTGTTCGAGTTTATCTCTCAATTCAATAGGATTGAGTTCTTCGATATTGTAAATAATTATCAGTTTGCGAAGTTGCTGATTGAGATCTCCCATCTTTTCCCTAACCTTTTGTATTCGATCGGGTTGCTCGGAGATATATTTTTCGATATCCTCTTTTGCATTGAGAATGAGAGCCTCTTCTTTTTTTATCATCTCTATCCAGGACAAAGTCTTGTCTTCACCCCAGGCCAAAGGACTCAAGAGCAAAAGGGTTAAAAAAAGCAGAGAAAGTGACAAAAAGCGTATGATTTTCATGGAATACCCATTACGACATACAATGTCACAAAGACGCATTTTTTTCAAGACAAAACCAGTCTGGAGTTTCCTGACTTTTCTCATTCTATATGGCCGAAACACTGTTTTGCTCTCTGCTCCCTGCGCTTTTTTACCCATGCATCGATATGCTTCCATTCAATTTTCAAACTTGACCTGGTCTTCGAACATGAAAATTGGCCTAAGCGCGGCCTGGCCGCAGGCCCATTTCAGCCTATCGGCAGGGTACCCAAAAA
>JAPLKA010000067.1 GCA_026388315.1 Pseudomonadota bacterium
GATACATTCCTTTCATCCGTACGATGAATTTGTTTTTATTTCATTACAAATCCTCCAGGTGATCTTTGCACCCATTCCAGGTGAAGCGACAGGCCTCATTGGCGGTTACCTCTATGGCCCTCTCCTGGGCACGATCTATTCCACCATCGGTCTCACTATCGGTTCGTGGATTGCCTTTCTCCTTGCCAGGGTATTTGGTCTTCCTTTTGTGGAAAAGACCGTGAAACCTGAGATTATCAAGAAATACGACTATGTCATGGAACATCAGGGGGCTCTTATTTCCTTCGTCCTCTTTCTCATCCCGGGATTCCCAAAGGACTACCTATGCTACATCATGGGGTTGAGTCACATGACAACAACAACATTCCTCGTCGTTTCCACAATCGGCAGGTTGTTTGGGACCACCTTGCTTTCCGTCTGTGGAAGTTACGCCCATCACCACCAGTATGGCGCTCTCATTATTGCTTTCGGTGTGAGCGGTATCTTTATTATACTGGCCTACCTATACCGGGAAAGATTAATAAAAATATTAAGGAGAAAAAAATGATATAGTTCATACAAAAATACACGATTTCAGGCTTAATACTAAAAAACGGGGTCTAATTTACACAATATGTCATGAATAATCTTGTCTTTGAGGGCTCTTGTACTCCTCTATGATAGATGGCAAATCGTTTGCACTGATATGCATATTCACTCCAAATGATTTTGTCGATCCAGCGTCAGCTTGAATGATTACTAAACTGCCCATTGCATACTATACATCAGTATCTCTTTCTATTGGTTTGTAACTCTTTTTTTATTGTGATCTTTGAACGTCAATAAGGACAGTTTATTGACCCATTTCTCAGCCTCTTGAGTTATCGATAGCTTAAACCATTGATAGTGTAGTATTTAGAGGCTATTTTAGACCCCGTTTTTTAGTATTAAGCCCGATTTCATCAAAAAACACTTTTAAATGAATCCGATACTATTTGTGTGTAGATGCACTAAATATTCTTCGACTTCCACTCATGTGTCAGGGAAGGGGACTCCTATGAGAAGACAACGGCTGATTGATTCACAGCACACTTGTCAGCACTGTGGAAATGCCCTGTCATCATGACATCGACAGACATGGTCGCTAAGCGCTCTTATACGACCGTGTCCACTTGAGAACCTACACCCGTTGCCGATACAGCGGAAGCTCCAGTACCCCGGGACTGTTCGTTTTGCTGCAAGAGGCCTAAGATGGTATCGGGGTTCATCGTGAGAAGGTTGATGTTTAGGAGATTCTACGAGTCCACCGTCGAGAACTGCGCCGAATCTTTAGTGCTTGTGGAAGCACTCTCGTTGTTTGCATTCTGTTCCTGCACCAGAATCTTCTGAACCAACCCGGGGCTTGCCTTCATCAATTCCTCGTTTTCCGCGCCCATGAGTATGCTTATCATAGGGTCCGTCGAGTCCTGGCTTCCACCGAGCAGCGTATTCACCATGGAATCCCCTGACATTTGGCCGTTCAAGCCGAACATGGAGGACTCGGCATTGAGGAAAACTTCGCTTTATATTTTTGATACCAATCCGCCTTCATTCATATAACTTTGTTGCCTTCGTCGTCATCTCCTCGACGTACTAAAATGTACGCCTCCGTCGCCTCCTCTTTGTCGCCCGGGTACCCTCTGGGTGCTATCTTTGAATCCGAATTGGTATGAGATTACTCGTGAGGCTGACCGTGTCGGTAACGGTGCTCTGGGTGCTCGCCGATGCTGTTTGGCTGTTAGCGCTTGACTGCTGGCCCGTCTGTTGGGTGTGCTGGTCAGGCCAATACTGTAATTGCGCCCCTCTATTTGCCGGCTGCGGGTTGTGCAGGTTGACCCTGCCTGCTGTCCATCATAATAGGCATATCCTTGAGCATATCCCACGCTCTGTCCCTTTCTTTCATGTCTTCTCGCCCGTTTGCATCACTGGAGTCTATTGAATACACGGTCTTCTCCTTGTCCTGCGTTACATCAAGCCCGTCTTTTCCAAAAAGAGGTGAGATTGTAGCCCGGGCACAAGAAAGAGCAGGATACTGCTGATACAGAGGATCCGGATAGGGTTTATACTTTTCGATGTCTCACAACCTTTCATGCGGATTCCTTTTCAAATAATTATTCGCTATCCAGACCGGCTCGGGTCTCGTGAATGGTTAGTTAAACCGGTTTCCCTATCGCCCATGGGGTCAGGTTACCGAACCCGTCAGCAATCTGTTCCAGGAAAAAACTTCCTCTGTAGGAAAAGCTTTCCGCTTGATCAATAGAACCCTATATGACCTATATGCACGTCCTTCGTAAATCCCTTTCAAACCGTGATATCGATATTGAACGTAGCTAATTGAAGGTTGGTGCCAGTTCCAGAGGCCGCGGTTGTTTTCTGCGCTATGTCCTGGGCCAGAGTCGCAAAGGCTTTCTGAGCCCCTGTAAGGTCGCCTGATTGAAGGGCATTGCCAACTGCCGCAAGGTCATTGCTTGGCTGGCTGTTTCCCCCGGTCTGCTGAACGCTCTGTGACTGGCCCACACTCTGCAAATCCTGATTCAATGCAGCAAAGGCCTTCCGGGCCCCAGCAAGATCACCGGAAATTAAGCATTGCCCAAGGTCCGTAAAATCTTTCCCTATCTGCTGAAACTGGCTCGGTGTAGCGTTTTGGCTAACGGTTGTGCTTGAAGTAACACCAGAGACAAACATAATGTACCTCTTTAAATGAAATTTAAACCCGATCTTCTAAATGCAAACGGCGTGCCAACCTGCAGGAATTCGGAAAACATTCCATCAACGTGGATCATAGCCTTTCCCTTCACGGGCATTCGAAGATATTTGACCTGCGTTACGGTTGTACTTGAAAGAAGAAAAAAGGACAGGCTGCTTCCCAGGAGCAATGGTTGTGGGGGGCAGAAACCACTTCAACTCCGATTCCGGCAATATCTGCCTGCCGGGAATAATTTTCCCATATTCTATCCACAGGACAAGCGAGAAAGCGTGCTACACCCCCTGTAAAGTGCCGTCAAATCAATATATTATGCAGCATGAACAGAGGAGGCACGACTATTGCATAAATAGTTTTGGTACTCCAGACCAAACATTTACAGGGGCAAGTCGGGGTTACCCATATCAGAAAGGAGGGAATCAAAAATGATCAGCGGAATAAGCGGAGTAGACAACTCTTGCTACCTGCAGCACCTGCAACAACTGCAACAATTGCAGCAGTCTCAATCCAACGGCCCCTCTGCGGACCAGCTTTTCAGCAAAATCGACATGAACGGAGACGGCTCCATAAGCAAGGATGAGTTCGCGACTTATCAATCGAGCATGGCGAAACAATTCGAAAGCTCCATAATGGGCTCTCAGACGGACTCGACCTCAGCGTTCCTCGCCTTGCTTCAGAGCGCGGGGTTGGCCACTGCGGGAAGCAGCACTTCAACGACAGCAGCTTCCAATTCTACGACGTCTCAAAAAAGCAGCACAACGACGGACCAGCTCTTCAGCAAAATCGACACAAACGGAGACGGTTCCATAAACAAGGATGAGCTCGCGAAGGCGGGAGCGGCAATCCACCGTCACCACCATCACGGTGCGCACAAAGCGGGCTCGAAAAGCGGCTCTGCGTCTCCTCTGAACCAGCTCTTCAGCAACATCGACACGAACGGAGACGGCTCCATAAGCAAGGATGAGATGATCACGTTTTTTACGAATCTCGGCGCAACGACGAACTCAAGCACGACAGTTGGTAACAAACTGACAGCGACCGTTTAAAGGAACGGCAAATGATGATCCGGAAGACTTCGTTCTTGTCACAACCATTAAAAGGGACAAGTCTTAATTCACGGATCAGGATAGCAGGCACGCTATTTACATGTAAGGTAAACCGACTCGCCCCTCGACGACATGTAAAAGCTTCTTTGTTATGATCGGCTTAATTGACCGTAAACTTAAGGCGGAGGACGCATAGCGTTTCAAAAGCTATCACAGCGAAAGCGGTCGGCTAAGCGAACCGGCCCGAGGAACGTGCATTAAGAACTCCATCACGTACCAGTACAGGTAGCAAGCCTTCTCTTTCCGGTAGTAATCGTCAATACTTTCAGAATCTCTGTTCCAAACATTTGTGTAGCTCGCAGGCGCACATTTCTTCCTGTCACTCAATGATTGACTAATTTTGGGAATCATGCAAGAGTATCCATGGTAATCGTTACATATTTCCATCTGGTTCCGTGAGGGGCTGATACCAAATGTTGTATGGTTGAAATACTGTGGCACCGCCTGGAAGACAGTCGGCAAAAGGAGAAAGCAAATCAAAAGACGAGGAGGACACAGACCATGAAAAAGACATTTGGAACGGTGGCAGCTGCAATGGTTGTGTTTTTTTTGATAGGAACTTTTATTACCGCTGAGCATGTCACAGCCGGGGAGACGGGTAAGGGGGGCGGGCGTTTCATCGCCTATGACAACGGGACGGTTCTGGACACTGGGAGCGGGCTAATGTGGGCAGCGAAGGACAACGGGTCGGATATTAACTGGCAAGACGCTATGAGCTATTGTCAAAATTATCAGGGAGGTGGGTACACAGACTGGCGGATGCCGACACTGGATGAACTGGCAGGACTGTACGATGCGGACAAATCCCGTCCGTCAGCATACAATCGTGACTATAACATTCATGTCGCAACGGAGTTGATTGATATTACCCATTTCGCTCCCTGGGCATCGGAAACCAGCGGTTCCACCGCCGCCAACTTCAATTTCTACAATGGCAAGCGGAACTGGAGTCAAAAGTCGAACGACAACATCACCCGGGCACTCCCGGTGCGCAATACCAAATAGGTCATTTGGTAATGCAACACACATTGGGGCAGGGGAATATATTGTAAGCACACTTGATGTCTTTGCCCCTCATTCATATAACGGCATTGTTAATGGATGTCTTTCTTTGATGCCCATAGCGTTGAATTCAAGACAGATTCCTCAACGGGAGATGGCCGCAATCTCTTCAAAGATTTCCACGATCGGGGCTTCTGCCAAGAGATCATCAAACTTCTTGAACAACTGCTGAAGATACGGCGTGGACATGTGATAGTCAACCGCCGCTTGATCCCGATATTTTTCGTAAAATAAAAATTTACCAGGATTCTTTGGCGCGCGATGGAGCACATACGCCAACGCTCCTTGCTCAGCTTGTACATGGGGAACCATGGCTTTTAACATATTTTCCAATTCAGGTTCTTTTCCACTTTTGGCCTGTAAAATGGCATTTATAACAATCATCAGAAGTTCTCCTTGTCATTTCTGTTTTTTTTCTACATGTGTTTCTTCATTCGACAGGGGAATCATCGCTCACCCAGTCAATTCTGTATTCTCCCCTGTCGTGGACGATTTAATTCTTTTTTATATGCTGCATACTTGCTCTTATAGGTCCAGTCTGTCGCTTCCCGAAACAAGGAACTGATAATTATCATGAAACTGGTCGTAAATGCCCTTAAGGTAATTTTTCCATTCTTTGCATTTATGTATTTCATCATGGATACTATTTTGCATTATAATAAAATTTAGTCAAATAGTTTCATGCGCCGGAATTTCCCTGCTTGCTACGAGCAACAACCATGAAGCGTGCATGAGTCTATTACAGGGACTTGCGCCTGTCTCCGTAAGGGGGTTGCCCCCTCCTTTTTTAAATGTTCAAACAGCTTAAACCGCTTAAACGGTTCAAACAGCCCGAATTACTTGAACGGCTTGAACGGTTTTATCGGCTTGAACGGTTCACTTGGAGTCTCCCCCTCTCGCTCGCGGTGCTCGCTGGGTAGATTCCAACACCCGTGTAATACCACGGGTACCCAACGACGCAAGGCAGACTACCACGCTTTCAAGCGTGGGCGAATGCCTTATTATTCACACAACGCGTGTATATATTCAGCGCCACGGGCTTGCCCGTGGGAATCTATGATCTTGCGGTTCTTGAGCGGCTGTCTTTGACAAGGCTGAAGTGGAGACGGTTTTGTTCTACGTCAGCGAGTGCGACTTTGACTTTCACTTTATCGCCGATGCGGTATGTCTTTTTCGTTCTTCTCCCCATGAGCCTGAATTTATCTTCCTGGAAGATGTAATAATCATCATGAAGTTCGCTGAGGAGAACCAGCCCTTCCACGAAAAAATCAAGAAGCTCCACAAAAAAGCCAAAAGAGGTGATATGTGAAACAATCCCTTCATATACCTCACCTAGCTTATCTTTCATGAAAAACACCTTGATCCTGTCTTCCAACTCTCTTTCAGCTTCCATGGCGACCCTTTCACGCTCTGAGAGGTGTATTGCCATGCGGTCAAGCTCCTGTTCAGGAAACAGTCCGCCTTTATCTCCCTTTGCATAATTGGCAAGTGCAAGTTTGAGCGCCCTGTGACATACGAGGTCAGGGTATCTCCTTATGGGTGATGTAAAGTGTAGATAGCAATCTGATGCCAGCCCGAAATGGCCTTTATTTGAGGCCGAATATTTTGCCTGCTTCATGGACTTGAGAAGGGTCTTATTTATCAGGAATTCATATTGTGAGCCACTCACGCTTTTTAAAAGTGATTGAAGGTATCCGGTAGTCCCGTTGACTTTCTTGTGATCTACAGGAAGGTTCTGCAAAAGCCTTTCAAAGTCTATCAGTTTCTCGCGGTCAGGATGTTCATGTATTCTGTAGATTGCGGGGATCTTGTTTTTAAACAGATATTGTGCTACCGCCTCATTTGCTGCAATCATGAATTCCTCGATAATCCTGTGGGCGAAGAGTCTCTCTGACCTGATAATGCCTTTCACCCCGCCTTCGATGTCCAGTATGACCTCCGGTTCAGGCAAGTCAAAATCAAGACTGCCTCTCCGGTTTCTTTTTTCTGCCAATATCTCTGCAAGCGCTTTCATGAGCTCTAATTCGGTTATAACAGCCTTCAGGTCGTTCCTTGTTTTTTTGTCTTTATGTATGAGCGCCTTTTCAACTTTAGCGTATGTGAGCCTCATGGCGCTTTTTATGAGCGATTTACAAAAGGATGTCCGGGTTAATGTTCCATCTTTTGAGAATGTCATTTTTGCTGTCATGGCAAGCCTTTCTTCATTGGGGTTCAGGCTGCATATGACGTTTGACAGTATCTTCGGGAGCATGGGGACGACTGTCCCCGGAAAATAGGTGCTTGTGCCCCTCTCGTATGCCTCTGTGTCGAGGACAGTGCCGGGAAGCACATAGTGGGAAACATCCGCTATGGAAACATACAGTTCGTAGCCATCCTTTGTTTTTTCTATGAATACGGCATCATCAAAATCTTTTGCAAATTCGCCGTCAATTGTGACGTGTTTGAGTGCACGCAGATCAACCCTGTCATGACCGGCCTCATCTGAGAGCCTTACTTCATTTATTTCGGTTTCAACTGTTTTCTTAAACCTCTGCGGAAGATTGTATTTAAATGCCACAAACTGGGTGATGGATTTTACATCATTAAGCCCCCCAAAGACCTTAACAATTTTACAGGTAGGGTCTTTCCCATCTTCAGGATACTTCAAAATCTGGGAGGCAACGAGGCTACCCTCGGCTATTTGCTTATATGCCGGATTCTCTATGATGAAATGATGCGGAACCTTTCCATCTTCAGAAACAACATACCAGATATTTTTTAACTGTTTTGCATACCCTGTGATATTTTTTGTCTTTCTCTCGATAACTTTTATTATCTTTCCTTCTTTTTTCCCTCTTACGGTATGTTCTATCCGCGCGATGACTTTATCGCCGTGGAAGGCATTTTTTATCGATCCTGACGGGATAAATATGTCTTTCTCTCCCTCTTTCTCGGAAATTAAAAATCCATTCCCGCTTCGTGTGCACCATAATGTTCCTGACTGGAGATTCATCTCGTGGGGTATTCCGTACATCCCGCTTTTGAGCATTATAACGGCACCCTCTTTAAGCAAATCCTTTATCAGCACTCTTATTGCCCTTCGTTCGGACTTACTTATCTGAAGAACCTTTTCCAGTTCCTTCAGACTGACCGGTCTTTTCGAGTTTTTTAAAACTTTCAGAAGATTTTCTTTATTGAGGGTAAGGACTTTTTTTTGTTTTATCATATATTTATTGAAATCCGTTTAGGGATTAAAGCCTGGAAGGCATTACTGTTTTTTCTGGCGGAGAGGCAGGGATTTGAACCCTGGGTACGGTTTAACCCGTACACTCGCTTAGCAGGCGAGCACCTTCGGCCAACTCGGTCACCTCTCCATGGGCCAAAGTATACTTGTTTAAGTATTAAAAATCAATAGTTAAGAGGCGTATATGCTTGACAAACATTTTTATGACAGGTAATTATTATTCCCTGGGAAAGAAAACAAACCAAAACAAAAAACGAGATTGCCAAGCCCAAAAAACGGAACTTACAACGTCAATGAACAGAAAGTTGTTTAAGAGCGATATAACAGAGGTTTTAAATGCCCGGCATGAGTTGCTGAGAGCCATCCGGGATTTTTTTTATTCCCGCGACTATATTGAGGTTGAAACACCTAACCTCATGAAAACTGTGCCGCCAGATCCCCACATTGACCCGCTGGAGGTGTTTATAGAAGATAAAGGACCGTTTTACCTCCATACATCTCCCGAGTTACACATGAAGAAACTCCTGCAATGCGGGGCTGAGCGTATATTCCAGATATGCAAGGTTTACAGGGTGGAAGAGTTTGAAGAAGTGCATAACGTCGAATTTACCATGCTCGAATGGTACAGAAGGGGAACATACGAAGATGCCATAGAAGAAGTTGCTGAACTTGTTGAGCATGTGACGGGAATGAAAAAACCTTATAAGGTCTATGATTTAGAGCGTCTGATTGCAGACCGGACAGGGATTAACCCTTTTCAATATGACAGGGATGAATTTTACAAAGCGCTTAAAGGGAAAGGGTTTGCGGGTATTGACGAAAAAGATACCTGGAATGACCTTTTTTTCAAGCTTTTCATCCAGGAAGTCGAACCTGAGCTGAATCAAAACAGACCCTATTTCATAAAGGACTGGCCGATGTCTATATCAACTATGGCAAAAAGGAAAAATGTAAATAAAGTTGAGCGCTTCGAGCTGTATATGAATGGCCTGGAAGTAGCGAACGGGTACACGGAACTCCTGGATCCCGTTGAGCAGAGAGCAAGGTTTATCAACGATAACGAAGAGAGAGAAAGGCTTGGCAAAAAGACATTTGAGATTGATGAGAATTTCATTGAGGCGTTATTGCCTTTAGAAGGCTCATATACCGGCGTTTCCCTCGGTATTGACAGGCTGCTCATGGTTCTCATGGGTAAAAAGACGATAAACGAAGTTTTGGTAGTGCGAAACTGGTAGTCGCAGGCTTTAGCGAAAAAGCCATGAGCTAATTTCAGAGTGTAAACTTGTAGAACATTATCCCCAGATATTCTTTTATTGCAAGCGATATAACGGCTGTATTGCCTGCATTTGGCAGATAGCTGAAGACATCATATTTCATTCTTGATGTCTTATAACCGGTAGGGAAGGGCAATACTTCCTTGAAATGCTTGTCAAAGAGCATTTTTGACCTTTTCATATGATAGGCATTCGTTATGAGAACTATTTTTGTAATCTTGTGTTGTTCGGCTAATTCTTTAACGTATCCGGCATTTTCAAAAGTGTCTTTGCTCCTGCCTTCAGGTAATATATAACTTTCGTTAACCCCCAATGATAAGAACAGCCTTTTCGCTACTTCTGATTCAGCTATTCTTTCACCGATGTTTCCCCCTGAAAAAATGATAGGTTTTTTGGATAATTGAAAGAGCCTGAATGCACATACGACTCTTCCCAGTGCATCTTCACCAGGAATACCTTTTCCATCAATGTCAGGCGCATTGTCATAGACGCCTCCGCCGAGCACTACATAGGCTTCATATGTTTTTACTGTGTTGACAGGAGGAGGCTTAAAAGCGTTTTCAAGAGGCAGTAAAAACAGATCTTTTGTAGGCTCAATGCTGAAGACATATAACAGGATTGCCAGAGACACTATGAGCAGTTTGAGTCTTTTTTTTAGAAATATTGCTCCCAGTAGGAGTAATACAATGAATATGCCCGGCGGCAGGATTGAAAATGTGATTATCTTTTTTAAAATAAACATGGTTTTATCAGTTTACGGTTCACAGTTACTTCAGTGAATAGTGAATAGTCAAAGGCATTTTTTAAGCTCATTGTCATTAGTGTTTTGCCATATTTTCATACCCTTAAAATTTTTAATCTTATCTTCCATTTTCTATCTTCCTGTTTTTACTATTCACTAACGACTATTCACTATTCACTGTCTTCATCTCTGTCGGTACTTTGCAATCAGCTCTTTAATCTTTGGTATCGCTGCCTTTGCAGCCTTTATCCCTTCTTCCATGAGCACCTTTTTCTGTGTAAAATCAAAGATCGAAACGCCTTTTGTATCCGGTTCGATTATGACATCTGCATATTGGAGCTTTGTTTTATTGCTCTGATGCATCACGATGTTCACCGACTGCCCGATAATATCTACCACTGAATTGATGTTGTAATCTTTGATGTCTTTAAGGAGGTTGACGGCGATGACGATGTCTGCCCCCTTATTTCGTGCAATGTCGCAGGGAATGCTGTTTGTTACCCCGCCGTCAACGAGCAATCTGTTTCCGAATGTAACGGGGACGAAGATGCCCGGGATAGCAGATGAGGCCCTGATTGCCCTTGAAAGAGAACCCTTTTCCAGGATGATTGTTTCGCCTGTATTTAAATCTGTAGCAATAGGGTAGAAGGGTATTTTTGTATCCTCAATTTTCTTTACTTTAACTGTCTGGTCAACAAAGGTTTCAAGCTTTGTACCCTGTGCAGGCCCGAGTTTGGAATAGATGATTGAAAGATCGAGGACGTCGTTTTTATCAATTTTAAAGGCAATCCACTCAAGCTGGAAACTATCCGGATTTGAGGCGTAGATACCGCCAATCAGACTTCCCACGCTGGTGCCGACAATCATATGGATGGGTATTTTTTCCTGTTCCAGCGCCCTGATTACGCCTACATGGGCGAACCCCTTTGCCGACCCTCCGCCAAGAACGAGTGCAATTTTCGGTTCCCGTTTTTCCTGAACCCTGGGTACCACCTGTGGCGTTGTCTGACAGGAAAAAAGGAACACGCAGGCTACAAAGAAAACGAAAAAACAGGACATCTTTTTACTTTTATCTTTTGTCTTTTTCACTATTCACTATTCACTATTCACGGTCTTACCCGCTTCACGCATAACGCTTCACGACTATCATACACGTTGTCCGACATAGGGGTTGTATACCTTTTCTCTCCCTATAGTGCTTTTTGGCGTGTCGCCGTAGTTATGGCCAGGGGCTACTACGGTGTCATCAGGTAGTGTGAAAAGTTTTTTATGAATGGAGGATGTTAGAATATCCGACGACCCGCCAGCAAGATCTGTTCTCCCGACGCCTCCAACAAACAGGGTATCACCCGTGAAAACAATGCCTTTATGATAGAGAGAAATGCTTCCCGGTGAATGACCTGGCGTATGCAATACCTGTAAAGTGGTTTCTCCTATAGCAATTGTATCTCCATCCCTGACAGTTATATCTGCCGGAGGGGAGGGTTCGGCGCTGAACATACTCATCATTTGAGGAGATTGATTGATGAGACTGGTTGACTCCTTTTCATGAATAATAATCTGTGCATTTGTTAAATCGCGCATCCGTCTGTTGCCCATGACATGATCAATGTGTGAGTGTGTGTTTAATATGTATTTTATGGTGTAACCCTTATCCGTTGCTTCCTTTACAATTCTTTCGCACTCCCCTGCGGGGTCGATAATAAGCGCTTCTTTTGTGACCTTACATCCCACAATATATGCAAATACAGCAAATTGTCCCACTTCCATTTGTTTTACAAACATAGCGCCTCCTTGAGCTGTTTATAATAATATGTTTTACTTGGGTTTTCAATTTATTTGATGGAAATGTCCAGGCATGATAAGGTAAAAGTTAATTCTGAATTGCATTGGTGTCAATAAGAGGGTTAGAAAATTGCGAATTGAGAAAAATGCCGTACATCGTACATAGTACATCGTACATCGTGAAAAGCTCTTAACGAAGTACGATGTACGAACGACGGATTTTATTACGGATTACGAATTTCGGAATGGACATAGAAATTGAAAAGAAAAACATAACAAAAAGAATTTGGAGGGGAAGATGAAACCTGTATATATCGAAGCGAGGGACCTGCCTGATGCATGGTTTCAGTGTCTCTATAAACTTTTTGAGGATGAAGGTGTCCATGAATATGTAATAAGCAGGGGCTCTTTTGAAGGCCAGAAGAGGAGAGAATTTGATATTGTTATGATTCATATCAAGTATCCGGGGACTCAACCGCTTATACCGGACATACCTACAGAACTTGGTATTCCGGCGCCTACAAGCATAGAATATGTTGAGGAATACCTTCAATATCTCATGACAGACAAAAAAGCGGATAATGAGCTTTATACCTACGGAGAGAGATTAACCAACCCGAAAGTGTGTATCGAAGGACAGGAATGCACGCTTGGAGTAAACCCTGTTCAGGAAGTCATCAAGATATATAAAGAGGGGAAATTCGGGACAAACCAGGCTATCATGGAAATCGGCATGCCCCAGGACATCCTCGTTGAAGACCCGCCATGTTTGAGGTTAATTGATACCCGTATTACGGATGGGAAACTCCATTTTGTACTCTATTTCAGGAGTTGGGACCTCTGGGCCGGTTTTCCGTCAAATCTTGCAGCCATCCAGATGCTGAAAGAATATATGTGCCATGAAATCGGCGTGGAAGATGGTACGATAACGGCAATCAGCAAGGGACTGCATCTGTATGAGTATACCTTTGACCTTGCCCTGAAACGCCTGCGACGGTAGTAAGGCAGTGAATAGTGAATAGTTTCGGATTGCGGATCTGTTTTTCGCTTGAACCCTTGGTCCCTCGACCCCTTGAACCCTTTTTCGGTTACGAGGAACGAGATACGGTATTATCGTGAACAGTGAACAGTGCATAGTGAATTAAACCGTGTGCATTGAGATCTTGTTGTACGTTTCTTTGATGTGTTTCTGGACAGTCTCAATATTCGAATGTTCTGTTATTATTTCAGTTTCATATGAATGTGAAGCGGGATTATGGATTGTGAAGAACAGAGTATTTTCGTTCGTCGGGATCATCTCTGCGAAGAATACTTTCTGATAAGTGATTATTATACCGTAATGCGACGATTCGATATAGATATCTTTACAGTAGTAGGCAGTATAACTCAGAAGCTCATTAACCACTTCCTTGAAGGCCGAAGACTGTATTTTATCAATATGATCTTTTACATATACGTTCTGGATGCGTCTGTTTATATCCAATTCGAAGGAATCTTTCTTTGCCTGGTTCCCAACAACTAATGCAGCAAGATTATATGTATAGTCAGTTATTTCGGAGTAGGTATAGGAATCCTGTTCCCATAATTTGTGGAAGATGAGAGAAGCCTCTTCCCATGTGAATTCATTTTCTGCATCTATAAAAATGTTTTTTCTTACTGCCCTGTTAAAGAAATTTTCTATGCCCTTTTTTTCCAGCCGGCTATCCACATAAATACTCCATATCTGGTTGTGCCGGTCTTTCAGCCGTGGTTCCTTGCTTTCTTCCGGTGCAATGTGAGGGTTATAGCGGAAGTGTGGATTTAAAACATCATAGATATACAGGAATAGACGGTATATTCTGCCATAGAGAAAAGTGCTGTCCTCCCAGATGGTGACCTTCACATCAAGGTGGTCTTTTTTCCTTTTTATAAGTGCTTTTTCATTCCAGGGAGAATCTGTTTCTTCAATATAAATATGGCGTATCGAATGGTCAATGCCTAAGATGTTGCTTATATTTTTTGTAGTTGTACCTGTTTCTTCCACTTAGAATTCGCCTTCTAAGCCATACTGACTAAGAAGCAATGTTTTTGTTTTCATCCACTGAGAATCGGTTTCTAACGAAAAGGGCACTGTTTCAAGGACTTCTGATAGATATTTTCTTGCCCTTTCAGAATCTCCTTTTTTTGCATAAATGTAGCCCAGATTGTACGATGTCGATTCTTTTATGCTGCTGTATTTCGGCACAATTTGTTTTATCCTTTTTTGTTTTAACATGATTTCTTCCCTGTTGTTTTGTGCTGTCGATGGGTCATTAATGATTTTTTCGTATTGTGTTTGAACAAGTTTTGCAGTAATGAGGACATCTTTCGTATAACTGTATGTTTTTTGGTAGATTCTCAAAGAAGAATCGAGGTCACCCTTTTTTAACAGTTCGTCGGCCTTTTTGACATAGGTTGTAATATTTGCATCAGTTATTGCAGCTTCTTGCGTTGTTACCGGCACCGGTGGTTTTTTTGGTTTTTTCTCTGCCCCGAAAGATATACATGGGGAAAATAGTGTTAGAATAATGAGGATATTTAATATGTTTTTTAAAATTGATTTTGTCATTCAGCCTTCTCCTTCGTTAAGATTTTTTTGGAAAAACATGTTGAAAAGATTTTTTAATGGCGGTGCAGGGAATTGAACCCCGGACACTGCGGATATGAGCCGCATGCTCTAACCATCTGAGCTACACCGCCGTGCTGTTCATATACGATATAACTACTCGTATTGTCAACAATATATTGGCAATTCATCAATGTTTTATGCTATATATGGCAACAGTTAACGCGAATAACGGAGGTGTTATGAAAGTACTTGTAACTGGTGGTTGCGGGTTCATCGGTTCGCATGTGGTAGACAATTTTATTGCAAGCAATCACGAAGTGGTGATAATCGATGACCTCTCTTCAGGAAAAATGGAAAACAAAAATAATGCCGCCAGACTGCATGTTGCTAATATATGTGACGATTCCATTGAAGAAATTATTAAAAATGAAAGGCCTGATATAATAAATCACCATGCTGCACAGATTTCTGTCCCCTTATCCGTGGAAATACCACTTTATGATGCCGAGGTGAATATAAAGGGCACAATCAGGCTCCTTGAATTATCAAGGAAATACGGGGTGAAAAAATTTATATTTGCGTCTACCGGGGGTGCTATATACGGAGATGCGGACAAAGTTCCCACTGCTGAAGATTATGTTCCCGAACCGGCATCGCCCTATGCGATTTCCAAATTTTCAAGCGAAAAATACATAAGGTTCTATTATGGTCAATATGGGCTTCAGTATACGATTTTACGATACAGCAATGTATATGGTCCAAGACAGATTCCTCATGGTGAGGCGGGTGTAGTGGCAATTTTTACGGAAAAATTGCTGACAGGCGAGCACCCGAAGGTTTATCATTTTCCTGAGGAGGAAAGAGGGATGATACGCGACTATTGTTACGTCAAAGATATTGCAAATGCGAGCTTGATTGCTGTAAAAAATGAGAATGTCGGAATTTATAATATAGGCACAGGGAAGGGTACATACACCCTTGAGCTGTATAAAAAAACGATCGATGCGTTAAGGAACAACGGTGTTGCCGTTCCCGAAATTTTTAATGAACCTCAGCGCGGTATTGCCAGGGCAGGTGATATAAGGGTAAGTACGCTCAATGTCAGAAAGGCAAAAGACGAAATAGACTGGGAAGCGAAATATAGTTTAGAAGATGGTTTAATTGAAACGGTGGATTGGTACTTACATAAATGAAAATAAAGGTTCTCGGTACGGGAACATCTATCCCGTCCTTAAAAAGAGGTTCTTCTTCGTACCTTGTATCTGCCGAGAAATGTAATATTCTTGTGGATATAGGGCCTTCTGTGGTGAGGAGACTCCTCGAATATGGACATACAGTGGACGATGTGGATGCTGTTTTTCTCACACATTTTCACGTAGACCATACAGCAGACTTGTCAACATTCTTATTTGCCTGCAATTATGGTTTAAAGCAGCGGACAAAACCCCTTATTGTAGCAGGCGGGCAGGGGATTCATAAATTCTATGCCGGCCTTTTAAAGATTTACCCGTGGATTTTACCCAAATCATATGAGTTTAGACTGCATCGTCTCCCTGGTGGTGAACTGAAGATTGGAGATGTTTTCGTGCGGACCACAAAAGTTAATCACAACAGGGAAAGCATCGGGGTGAGGCTTGAAAAAGAAAGAAGTCTTGTGTTTTCCGGTGATACGGATTATTCAACGAATCTTATTAAACTTGCACATGGAGCAGATCTTCTTATCGTGGAATGCTCTTTCCCGGAGAGAAAAGTGAAGGGACATTTAAGCCTGAGCATTCTGGAAAAGATAGTCAAAAAAGCTCAACCGAAAAGGGTTCTTATTTCTCATCTTTATCCGGAATGGGAAGGCTTAAAAGGAATTCTCCATGCACCATATCTCATGGCAGAAGACGGGATGGAAATGGAGCTCTAAGCAAATAGTTTGTCTAATTTCCTGCTTATCACGATGTAACCTTTCCTGAATTCAGCCTCGTATTTTTTTGATTTGTCCAGTTCAGCGATAAGGCTGTCCCCGACATGTTCGAGACATACAATCAATTTGCCTTCCTGCTTGAGGTATGTCATGCCTCTTTTAATATATGCCTTTGTGGCATCTACAACCGGTACTTCATCTTCCCATATGTAGCTCAACGCCGGCTGGACAAAAATATAATCATAAGCATTATGGAGGAGGAAAGGAAAATCAATTTCTAAATGGAAAAAACCGTGTTTACTGGCTATTTCTTTTGATTCCAAAAACCAGTTCTTCTTTCTTATAAGTTCCCATGTGGTCTCATCGCTGTCTAAACTAAAAAGCATGTCGCGAATTTTCTTGTTGTCGATGATTCTTGCAAAATGGGATGCTGTAATCACATCCATTACATCCCTTATTCTCTCTTTGTAAATATTTAATCTGGCCTTCATCTCATTTTTTATCTCAACGTCTTCTTTGATTTTATCAGAGAGGGAAAAATAGAGCTTATACATTTCCTTAAATTCATGTATCAAGTCTTTTGGGTTTTTGTTGAACAAGCCCATCTGATCTTTTTCATCATAGTAGTATGATATATCTTGAATTGCCATCCCGATAAGGGGGTTTCCTGACTTGTAGTAAGGTGCGTTTGAGTTGAAGCGGGTCTTTAAAATATTAATCATTATATCGAATGTCAGATGTGACCTCTCTATACCGTATAATATATGCTCGAGTATGTATTTTTTGAGTGAATATTCATCTTCCCACTCGGCAACAAAGGTATTCTTGTCACGGTAAGGAAGCACAAAAGAGAGGTATGAAAGGCCTTCAACGATCTGTGAACTCATGGAGCCTAAACCAGGCGTCATATCGAGTATTTTGAGCTTAAAAAGGTCTTCTTTCGTGTAACGGATGTTTTTATTGTCCAAGAATATCTCTTCCATGTTCAAATTTGATTCATAGCCCTTTTTAACAAAGAGATAGGTAAAAATATCCAGGGCATCATATTTATTAATTATGTGGGGTGCTTCGTAAGCATGTTCTTCTATTTTTATGCCTCTCTCGTTGAGAAATAATTCTGTAAGCGGGAGACTTTCGTGAGGGGAAAGCTCTTTATATGCCTGTATGAGCTTCGGGTATATCTCGATTCTCTTTTTAACTCCCGAAATGGAGTTTTTGCACGTAACCCTTTTTTCCCTTAAAACTCCGATGAGTGTCTTTCTTTCATCTTCTATAATCTCGGGGAGCATATTTTTAAGGCCATTTAATGAAAAAATGTGGAAAAAAAGGTGGAGCGTCTCTTCGTTTCCCAAAATAAGTGCATTTTCAATATCTATTTCAATGAGTTTTTTTTCGTAAGAGTTTGGTTTTTTCAGGAGGATCCAGTTTCTCCCGTTTGTAAGGATTCCCCAGGGGGTCTTGACATTTTTCAGAATGTAAATGAGTTGATATACGGGGATTTTATTTTCGAATTCTAGATAAAAACCGCCTATGCCTTTGTCCAGAGATCTCCCGTACCGTTTAAGCTGAAGAAGCCCGATTGCCCTGCCAAAATATTCTTTCGTACCCCAGAATTGAGAGGCCTTTAACTTTTCCTGTTCATCGGTGAAAAGTGCAACATCCGGATTTTTCACGCTTTCTTCAAAAAATTTTGGTTTTGATTCGTAGGCATACCCGAGTATTTTTAGAATGGGTTTTATAAGATGTATTTCTGTATGAATCTCGCTTGCGAATTTTTTAATATCCTGAAATTTGAGTAAAATGTCGGAAAAAGAGGTGTATATTGTGTTTTCTTCTGGTAATGATAAGATTTTATCAACACCCGATGGGGATATGAGTGTGTTTCTGACTATTGAAGGATGCATAATGAATAGATGATAATCGATTTATCGGTGGTTAGTCAAGGAGAGGAATATCTTTTTCTGTTTTATCTATCCCCATTTTCTGGATTCTTTCAATTTCTCTGAGCTTCATTCTTATGATAACAATGAGACCGATAATGAACATCCAGAAAATGGCAAGATTCTGGTAAATTGTATATTGATCATAACTGACGGATGGGAATACTTCAATTTTGTCTTCTGCCCATGCAATGGCAGCACTTGAAACGATAAGCGCCAGCGTTGAAATGAAGCGTTTCATATGTCTATCTCCTAAGTAACGAACCCAATAACCGTCATAACAACAAAATATAAGGTGTACATAATTCCGATCCAGGTAAATACAGGGCTTGGCTCACCACGGCTCGATTTTCTGTCAAAAAACGGGATAAGAAAGAAGAAAAGAATGCCACAGGTGATGAGAATAATAGCAATTGTCTCGCCATTGAGGCCGAGGATTTCTCCCGGGAAAAGTTTCAATGTTTGGAAGAGAAATAAGAAATACCATTCGGGTTTGATGTTTTCGGGTGCCGGTGCGAGGGGGTCTGCCTTTTTCCCTATCTCAGGAGGCAGAAATACGGCAAGCGTTACCATGATGCCCAGGACAACAAGCCAGACGATAAGGTCTTTGTAAAATAAGTTTGGGAAAAAGGGTATACTTTTATGTGGTTTTTTTTCCAACGAAAGAGGGACGCTCATCCCATGAACCTGGACAAGGAGCACATGAACACCGATAAGGAGCAGTGTGACTATGGGGAGAATGGCTACGTGAAACGCATAGAACCTGGTCAACGTGTCGCCGGTCACATCAATGCCGCCCCTCAGAAAGGCTTTAATGAAACCGCCTATAAAAGGAAGATTCCCTGCACCGCCTGTTGCGACCCTCACCGCCGCAAAGGCCCTTTCATCCCACAGCAATAAATAACCGCTGAGCCCGAAGAAAATCGATATCTTGAGGAGCACGAAACCCGTTACCCATGTGAGCTCCCGTGGTTTTCTGTATGATTTTAAAAGAAGTGTGCTGAAAACATGAATGAAGAGAACCAGAGTGGCGAGTTGCGCCCCCCAGTGGTGGATTGACCGGAAAAACCATCCCATATTGAGCTTTGTTACTATTTCGATGATACTTTTATGGGCATATTCTAAATGGGGTATGTAATAGAAAGAGAGTACCATCCCGGTGATAAACTGTAAAATGAAGAGAAACATGGCAATGCCGCCGGTGTAGTACCATATTTCGTACTGATGAACCGGCACGAGCTTGTGTGTGGCAAGTTTCTTGATTGCCTCAACATCGTAACGCTCTTCTATCCAGTTTTTAAGCCTTTGGCAGCTCAACCTTGAACCCCTTTCTGGCAATAATCAGTTTTTCACTTTCCACCTTTACATCGAAAAGTTCGAGAGGTTTTGGTGGTGGTCCTTCAATATTTTTTCCATTCTGATCAAACCAGCCTTTATGACATGCACAATAAAATTTTTTATCTTCCGGTTTATAGGTGACATTGCATTCCATATGGGTACAGACACCTTTTAACGCAGTGGTTGAGCCGTTATCCTTTTTAAAGAAGAGGCCCAATTTGCCACCCCAGGCAAAGGGTTTTACGGAATTGAGGGGAATATCGAGGAAATCGGTAGCTTTCAGGACAACAAAATCAGGCTCTTTCCCCAGCGTAGGAAAGGCAAATTTGAAAAGTGTATACATACTGCCGGAAAGTAAAGCAAGTACCCAGCCGCCGAATAATGTATTCAGGAATGTCCTTCTTGTCACAAGGGAGTAATCAATCTTCATCTTTTTCCTTCCCGAAGATCTTTTCCATTTTGTTTTTCACGAGGGTTTTTCTCAGGCCTACTATGGAGTCGGTTGGCCTTACATCTTTCGGACATGCATCAATACACCTCAGAAGGGTGTCGCAACCCCATACCCCCTTATCATTATTCACTGTTTCAAGGAAACTCTTTGACCTTTCATCCCTTGAGTCGAGTGCAAAGCGCTCAAGCTTTGCAAGTGCTGCCGGACCCACATAATCGGGGTCCCTCGATAACACCGGACAGGCTCCGTAGCAGGATGCACAGAGTATACAGTTCACATTTTGATCAATCCTCTTTCTTTCCTCTTCGCTTTGCTGGATTTCTTTTTCCGGGTCGGGGGTTTTTCTGATGAGGTATGGTTTAACTTTTTCGTACATATTCCAGAATGGGGTCATATCAACAAAAAGGTCCTTTATAACGTTCATATTAGGAAGAGGCTCAAGGATGATTGTATTTGATCTGAAGGTTGCAACCTGGGTCCTGCAGGCAAGGTCTATCTTACCGTTTATTACCATGGCGCAGGAGCCACAGACTGCTGACCTGCATGAAGACCTGAAGGACAGCGTTCCATCGATTTCGTCCCTGATACGCAAAAGAACCGAAAGGATTGTTAAACCTGTTATTACCCTGATGTTGTATGGTTCAAAATGGGGTTCAGTCTCGGGTTCTTTTGCATCATAGCGGAGTATTTTGAACGTATATTCGTTTGCTGTGATCAATATTTTCTCTCCATAGGCTGATAATTCGTTATTGTCACCTTTTTGGAAGAAATGACCGGTTCGCCGTCTTTTCCTATTTTTGCAATCGTATGTTTGAGCCAGTTTGCATCGTCTCTTGTATTATAATCGCGCCTGAAATGAGCGCCACGGCTTTCTTCCCTGAGATATGCCCCCAATGCAATCGTATGTGCTACTTCAAGCATGTATTCAAGCTCTATGGCATTTATAAGTTCGTGGTTCATATGTAATTTTGAAGATGAAACATGGACATTTTTGTATCGTTCCTTTATTGCAATAATATTCTGTACTGCCTGTGCGAGTTCTCCTTTCTTTCTAAATATTCCCACAAGCGAGCTCATTGTTTTACTCAAATCAGAAAGAATCTTAAATGGTTTTTCATTGCCTTCATGTATTAATCGGTCAATTTTTTTCTCTATTTCACTTTTCTTATTAAGAAGAAGTGACTCGTCTAATTTTACTTCGCCGTTTTGTAAGTATTCATCGATTGCAAAGGAAGCCAATTTACCAAAAACTATTGTTTCAAGAAGGGAATTGCCCCCCAACCTGTTTGCTCCATGGACACTCACGCAGGCACATTCCCCTGCACCGTAAAAGCCTTTTATATCGGTTTCACATTTCTCATTTGTGTCAATTCCACCCATAGAATAGTGCTGGCAAGGCATGATGGGGATTGGTTCGAGTATTGGATCAATGCCGATGAAGTCAATGCAGATGTTCCGTATACCGGGGAGCTTTTCAAGGATTTTCTGGGCGCCAAGGTGTCTCAGATCAAGATTGATGTATTTACCTAAAGGATGTTCAAGTCCTCTTCCTTCATCGATTTCTGTCTGAATGCTCCTTGAGACAATGTCTCTTGGTGCGAGTTCCATGGCATTTGGTACATAACGTGCCATAAACCGCTCGCCATCTTTGTTTGTCAAATAGCCGCCTTCACCTCTGCATGCCTCAGTCATGAGGATGTTTGTTCCAATGAGTGCAGTGGGATGAAATTGAACGAATTCCATATCCTTGATGGGAACATTTGCTTTATAGGCAATTCCGATACCACTCCCGGTATTGATAAGGGCATTTGTGGAATAGAAATATACCCTGCCGTAGCCACCCGTAGCAAAGAGAGTTGTCCTGGCCCGTATTGGAACTATTTCTCCATTTTTAAGATCAAAGGCGATTACACCGTGGCACATGCCACCATCAGTGACAAGGGCTACGACAAACCATTCGGGGTAGAATCTTACGCCTTTGGCAATGGCCCTTTCATTCAAAGTATTTAGTAATACATGCCCTGTAAGGTCTGTAGAATAGCATGTCCTCGGATAGCCTGCACCACCGAAGGGTCTTTGGGCGATAGAACCATCAGGAAACCTGCTGAAAGGGCACCCCCAGTGTTCCATCTCATAGACAATCTTTATTGCTTCCTGACACATGATCTCAGCGGCGTTCTGGTCTGCAAGATAATCGCTCCCCTTTACCGTATCAAAGGTGTGTTTTTCCCATGTGTCGTCCTTACCGTTGGGGTTATTTGCAAGGGCCGCATTAATCCCGCCCTGTGCTGCAATTGAATGTGATCTTATGGGATAAACTTTTGATAAAAGGCCTACGTCGTATTTATCACAGAGACCAACTGCTGCCCGAAGACCTGCAAGACCTCCGCCTACAATGAGGACGTCGTGATACAGCATGATTATGAGGTAATAGCGTAAATGTAAATAAGAGCCAACGAGATGATTGATGCAACCAGATTAGAGAGCAAAAAAAGCCGTTTTTCGTTTCTATATCCAAGGTCCATGATGATTGTTCTCAAACCGTATATGCTGTGAAACGTGAAGAGAATCAGGATAAGAACATCAAGGACGGGTTGTCTGTGTAAGCTCAACGCCCAGTCAGGCTTTTTGTCTTTTGTAAAGAGGAAAAAACTTGTGAGGATTTTTATCCCAAAAAGAATTATTAGTGAAACGCCGCTTATCCTGTGAAAAAGCCATATAAACATAATGTATACAGACTTCTATCAATTGAGCATAATTTTTGTCAAGATAATTTTGCAGCAATAAACGATATTAATGATAATAAGTTTGTATGTCATTGAATATAAATTGTTTTCATGTTTATTAAAAAAATAAATAATATTAATTAGTCTTGAAGTGATTATGGCTCTTGTGTAACAATATCATCATATGTACAGTTTGTCATAGCACGAGAAGAGGAGCATTATGGGTAATTATGATGACGAAAAACCTGATTGGCGCGAGATAGACAGAAAAAAAGACAGAAGCAAGCCTTTTGGACGGCAGGAAGAGAAGGGGCCGAGCAGAGACAAGCCAAAGGACAGATATAAAACTGGAAAATGGGAAAAGGCATTAGATAAACTTTTTATGGGTAAAAAGGGAACAATTGAGCACGAAAAGCTCTATAATAAAATCCATAAAACATACGGCACAAAGAAATTTTTAGCGATTGTAGCAAGCTATATAGAAGAGTATGGATTACCGGATGATGTATCAACCCTCTTGCTTATTATTGATACGAAAGATCAGGATATCATTCTTCCTGTGTTTGAAAAATTGAAAGAAATCTATGGCAGGTTATTGCCACGTCAGAAGGAAGACGTGAAAAGAAAACTTTCTATCCTTAAGCTTACCGACAAATCAATTGAAGTAAAAGAAAAGGCAGCAACTGTACTGGAAGAACTGAGGGCATAGGACGAATGGGTGGGAAGCCGGGGGGCAGTTTCTCGGCCTGTAGGTTTGTCAGCTGAACGCTAAACGCTATCAACTGCCTTGTTTGTTCTCCATTATAAAGTGCTTAAAAGACCTGTCGTAGGATCGTTCTCCTTCCTTAGAAAAGAAACAGCCGGGGATTTGCTTCATTTTCCTGTGATAGGACACGCATTCACAGCATTTTCCTTTTTTGCCGCATTCGTACGTGCATGTACATGCTGCTTTGTTTTGTTCAAAAGTACATTCCATGATTGTTGCCTCACTAAGTGATTAGCGTATTAGACCCATCAGGTATGATGTAGCACAATTTTTCTTTCCCATCGTCAATGGACATTATGGCTTCCTGTATGGTCTGTTTCGGAGTGAGGCCCATCTTTTTTACCTGATCGCCTTCAAGCTGTGAGACCATGACGATATTACAGCGCTCCGCTTTGAATCGCGTGGAATAGGCTGTCTGCGCGTATACTTTGTCGGCCTTTCTCACAAAAGGCTCCATTTCACCGGTTGATCCCAGATCGAACCACTTGAGGAAATCGGAATTGCCCATGCCGTCACTGCATTGGCCGGTCACTATAAGGGTACCGTTTTCTTTGACTGCCCCCATTGCATGTTCTATTGCCTTGTGTGACTGAATAAAGTTTATATCTTTGGGGAAGCCGCCCGAGCTTGTAATGACAACATCGGCCTTTTTATCGACCTTTACCTCAAAATGTTCTTTAAACCAGGCACATCCTTGTTCGTGGGCATCCCTAATGTCACCGGCAAAGATGTTCAGGAAGTTTTTTTTATCATCAAGGACAGTATTTATCAGAAACATGGGTGTTTTGATGAGGGAAATGCCCTGCATAATCTCTTCATGCATGGGATTTCCCTCGAGTATGCCTGATTTTGCACGGATATGCTTGCCTGGTTTATCAGGATTAAATACCTTTCTGTGGATTCCGAGAATCGTCTCGTAGCCGGCAACGCCGGGGAAGATGGATTTCCTGCCACCACCGAAACCGGCAAGATAGTGGAAGTTTATAGAGCCGGTAACAATAGCTGCTTCGGCATTAATAAGAAGGGAATCGAGAACTACTTCGAGGCCGGTGGAAGTCTTGCCAACAGATGTTAAACCGCTGTTATCAAAACAATCATGGTCTATACAGGGGAACCTGTTATATATGCTCTCTGATACTAAACTTTTTTTCTCGTCTTCTGTCTGTTTCCTGTGGTTCCCCAGGGCAAAAAGGCATTTCACATTTACGTTCTGTAGAAAATTTTCATACAAAACCGGCAGAACACGCTCCATTCCGGCGTATCTCGTAATGTCCGGCACGATTATGAGAACTTCTCTGAAAGGCTTGAGCCATTCTGTGAAAGATTTATGGTTGATGGGGTTTTTAAGTGACTGAACAAGTGTCTCTTTCAAGGGCACAGATGCCGGTTCGCTATGTTTCAATACCTTTGTATGCCACTTTTCCGGCAGCTCAAACGATATTCTCTCATTTCCGTATTTCAGATTGTATGTTGTCATAATTATTTAAGCCTCTATCCTTCAGCTATCAGTATCAGCTATCAGCTAATTTGTCCTTGGTTGTTATCCAGCATCCAGCATCCAGTATATATTAGCTATCAGCTATCTTATACTGTAGAAAACGTCTTTTCCTCCGAAAACTGCCACATCCCCAAGCTCTTCCTCAATCCTCATGAGCTGGTTGTATTTGGCAATCCTCTCGCTTCTCGATGCAGAACCTGTTTTTATCTGGCCAACATTTGTTGCAACGGCAAGGTCAGCGATAAAGGTGTCTTCGGTTTCACCGGAACGGTGGGAAATAACGCAGGTGTAACCAGCCCTCTTTGCTATCTCGATTGTGGTGAGCGTTTCTGTTACTGTTCCAATCTGATTCAGTTTTATGAGGATACTGTTTGCAATCCCCTGTCTGATTCCTTCTGAAAATATCTTTGGATTCGTGACAAAAATGTCGTCTCCTACGATCTGTATCTTTGAGGCACACTTGTCGGTGAATTTTTTCCAGCCTTTCCAGTCATTCTGGGCAAAACCGTCTTCGATGGAGATAATCGGGTAACCATTTATGAGTGAATCGTAAAACTCGACAAGTTTATCACTGCCCCAGACATTCCCGTCAATATGGTACTTGCCCTTCTTGTAAAATTCACTTGCAGCCGGATCTAAGGCTATAAAAATATCTTTTCCCGGTTTGTAACCTGTTTTTTCTATTGCTACCATCAGGGTATCGAGCGCTTCCCTTGTTGTCGATATCTGGGGAGCGAACCCGCCCTCATCACCTACACCGGTAGAATACCCTTTGTCCTTTATAACACCTTTCAGGGTATGAAAGACCTCAACCCCCATCCGCAGGGCTTCTTTAAAGTTATCTGCACCTGCCGGCACAATCATGAACTCCTGTGCGTCAAGTGAGTTTTGTGCATGGGCGCCGCCATTGATAACATTCATCATGGGGACAGGCAGTTCCCTCGACATAATGCCGCCTATGTACTGGTATAATGGCAGATCTACATATTCCGATGCAGCCCGTGCAACTGCCATGGAAACGCCGAGGATAGCGTTTGCTCCAAGATTACCTTTATTCTCTGTTCCGTCGAGTTCAATGAGGAGATTATCGATATAAGCCTGTTCGAGTGCATCGAACCCTTCAATCCTGGGTGCGATGATATTATTTACATTCTCAACAGCTTTCAGGACGCCTTTACCATTATATCTTTTTACATCACCATCCCTCAATTCAAGGGCTTCTCTTTCACCCGTAGATGCCCCGGAGGGGACTATGGCTCTGCCCATATACCCGCTTTCCAGCACAACCTCCGTTTCAACCGTGGGGTTACCTCTGCTGTCGAGAACTTCCCGTGCAAAAACACTATATATTGTTGACATTCTTACCTCCTTGGAATTAAGTTTTAAGTGTTAAGTTTTAAGTGCTGAGTTGAAAAACTTAAAGCAGAACACCTAAGTTTATTGTTATTTGTTTTTGAGAATAACACAGTGTAAAAAACCCGTCAAATGTTTTATATTATCCGGAACAGGGAGAATGGATATGAAGAAAATGGTAATGTGCCTGATGTCGGTAATTGGAATGCTGTTGTTTTTTAACCCGGTTTTTGTCTTTGCCCAGGCCGATAATGCTGTATTGGAACAATTTAAAAAGTCATTTCCTCAAGTAAAGGTTGACGAATTCAAGAAAGCCGATATTGACGGCTTGTATGAGGTGATCACTGCAGGAAAGGTGCTTTATTATTTTGCACAGAAAAATTATATCTTTGACGGTGCCATATGGACCTCCTCAGGCAAAAACCTGACCAGGGAGAGGGAAGGAGAAGTTATTACAAAAAAAATCAAAGATGTGCCTCTGGATAAGGGTCTAAAGATTGGCAGCGGTGAAAATATTGTCCTTGAATTTACCGATCCAGACTGTCCCTACTGCAGGCAGGCTTCAAAGTTCTTTGCTCAGCAGAAAAATGTTACGAGATATGTGTACTTTTCCCCTTTACCTTCACATAAGGATGCGGAGCAGAAGGTTAAATATATCCTTTGCGCCAAGGACAAGGAGAAGGCATACGAGGAGGCCATGACAGGAAAGCTGGATGGAAAAAAGATAGAGCCTTGCAGCGATGAAAATGCAATGAAACTCTTTAACGAACAGAAACAGATCATTACCGTGCTTGGTTTGAATAGTACCCCGCAATTCTGGGTCAACGGAAAGCATGTATCAGGCGCAAACATCCCGTTGATTGAAAGCCTTCTAAAGAAGGAGTCTCCAAAGGGGAAATAACCAATTACCAAATAACAATAAACAAATTAAGATAAACTTGTAAGTGGAGGATTTTGCAAGGGTCTCGTTTTTGGGACTTTTTGCGGGTTTGTTACTTATTGTAATTTGTAATTTGGTTATTTGTATTTTTATACCGTAAATTTCCATTTGCAGAACATCTCTTTTGGATGTGGATCCGGCGGGGCAAAAAGACATTCAACTTTAATGTTCGGATCGATTGAATGTGTGAAACTTTTGAATTCACCTTCGTGCATGTATTTGCATACAAATTCGTCAAGGCCACGTCTTAAACGGGCCTCCTGCGTCGGACAGTTTGGTACGGTAATGATTACCTCATCTTTTTTTTCTTCAATCTCATACCCCACAAGAATAGTCCATGGGAAGTACTGGAGCGCTTTAACGAGTCCTTTCAGGCCTTTTTCCTGAATGCCGAACCGTTTAATAAAATCTTTGCCTGCCATCTCCGGAACCCGTCCCCAGACCATCTCATTAATTTTTTCAGCGGTTTCCTGATCAAATTTTTCAGCTACATAGATGAACCAGAATGCATCCATGACCCTGTAGTGCCAGAGCAGGAACTCAATGTAACTTTTTAATTGAGATTTATTCATCTTTTCAAAAACTCTTAAATCCATAGGAACCTCCGCTCTTAAGTAACTCTGTGATAATCCCGTTCATTATCTTGATTTTTAAAAATTCACAATTCGAAATTGTTAATCGTCTTCTTCCTTAAGGGCTCTCTTTTTAATATCATTGAGCGAGGCAAAAAGGTCTTTCCCCTCATAGATAATCTTGTATAATTCTTCTGTAATAGGCATCTCTATGTCGAATTTTTTCGAGAATGCGTGTGCAGCATTGATCGTATAGTACCCTTCAACGACTTTCTTCTGTTCTTTTATAATAGTTGCCGGTTTTTTCCCTCTGGCTAATTCTGTCCCGAACCACCTGTTTCTACTCAACTGACCATACGATGTGAGTATAAGATCTCCAATACCGGAAAGTCCCATAAATGTAGTTTCTTTTGCGCCCAATGCCTTGCCAAGTCTTTTAATTTCAGCAATTGCCCGTGTTATAAAGGCTGCTTGCGTATTCGTGCCGAGCTTTAATCCTCCGATAATGCCGGCACCAATTGCCATAACATTTTTCATGGCGCCGCCAAGTTCAACTCCTATTGGGTCTTCGCTTGTGTAGACCCTGAAATTGTCACTATGAATCAATCTTTGAAAATTTGTTGAAAGCCCTTTATTTGCTGAGGCTACGACAACAGAAGTGAATGCTTCGCGAGCCACTTCTTCTGCAAAGGAAGGGCCTGAAAGGACTGCTATACGATTATCCTTTTTGTTCAGCACTTTTTCGGTTACCTGGCTCATGCGTAACAGGGTGTCAATTTCAAGCCCTTTGGTGAGGATAAGTATGTTTTTACGGGCTAAAATGTGGGCTACAGGTTCAATAATTTTTCGTAAGGCAAAAGATGGGGTTGCGATTATAATATTATTTGATTTCTCGGCAAGGATATGCAGGTCATTGGTAAAATCAATGGCCTGGGGCAATATGAAACCGGGAAGATAAAGTCTGTTCTCCCTGTCTTTTTTTAGTGTTTCATAAAGGTTTGCCTCGTATACCCACTGGAGGATGTTAATACCTTTTCTTGCAAGATGCATGGCAAAAGCAGTTCCCCATGCACCAGCGCCGATTATCCCGATATTCATCTAATCTCGCATTTCATTGACAATATGTTTATGCATCCCGATTCAAGCAATTGTGTGAATGAGGAATTTCAACTTAATTCATCCAGCATCCAGCATCCAGCATCCAGTATCAAACTACTCTTCCTCAATTACCGCTACCCCGTGTATCCTTTTATCTTCCTTTAAATCCATAAGTTTAACCCCGAGGCCGCCCCTCTTCTGTACCGGTATGTTTTTCGTTTCGAAACGTATCGTTCTCCCTGTATCGGTCACGAGAATAACCTCATCCTTATTGCTTACCTCTTTAAGACTTACTACTTCACCATTTTTATCCCCGCATCTTACATTTATTATGCCGCTGCCTCCTCTTGCCTGGAGCCTGTATCCGCTACATGGGGCGCATTTCCCGTAGGCCTTTTCTGTAACGGTAAAGACATTACAATCCTGGCTTACAATCTCAACAGAGACTACTTCATCATTTTTTTTGAGTCTTATTCCCCTGACACCGTATGCTACCCTGCCCATTGGCCTGATTTCTGTTTCCTTGAATCTGATAGACATACCTTTTTTTGTAGCGATCATCAACTCGTTTTGACCATCTGTTTCAAGGACACATATGAGACTGTCATCGTCCGGCAGGCTTATTACCCTTATGCCGGGAGCCCTCAAATGTTTCAATGAATCAAGGGTTATCCTTTTTACCTGTCCTTTCCTGGTCACCAGGAATAAAAACTTGTTTTCTGAAAACTCTCTTGCATGTGCGACAGCAGTAATCCTTTCATCTTTATCAATATTGATAAGATTAACGATAGGTTTTCCTTTTGAGGACATTTGCGCTTCAGCGATATTAAATACTTTAACAATATGCGCCTTGCCTGTATTTGTGAAGAAAATAATGTAAGAGTGAGTGGAAGCTATGTAAAGATGATCAACAAAATCTTCGTCTCTTACTATTATCCCAATCTTTCCCTTTCCGCCCCGTGCCTGATGTTTGTACTGGTCTACGGGTGTCCGTTTTATATAGCCCCGGTATGTAATGGTTACAACCACTTCTTCTTCCTTGATCATGTCTTCCGTTGTAATTTCCGGCAGCCAGTCAACGATTTCGGTTAACCTTCCATCCCCGTATTTTTCTTTAATTTCAATAAGTTCTTTTTTTATGATGCTCAGGAGGAGTTTTTCATCGGCGAGTATCTGCTGAAGTCTTTCTATTTCTAAAGCAGTCGCATTGTACTCATCGATAATCTTTGTCCTTTCAAGTGAGGTGAGTCGTTGTAAGCGCATTTCAAGAATGCTCGTTGCCTGCCTTTCAGAAAAGGCGAAACGTTCCATTAACGAAATTCTTGCTTCCTGTGTATTCTGTGATTTTTTTATAAGGGCGATTATCTCATCGATATTGGCAAGCGCTATTTTAAACCCTTCCAATATATGGAGCCTGTCTAAGGCCTTATTCAGCTCAAATATTGACCTTTTGGTTACGATTTCTTTTCTGAAGTTTACAAACTCGGCAATCAGCGCTTTAAGGCTCAGGGTCTTCGGCTCGTTATTCACAATTGTGAGGAGAATTATGCCAAAGGTGGTTTGCAATTGGGTATGTTTATAAAGTTTATTTAAAATGGGTATTGCCATTTCACCCCGTTTCAACTCTAATACAATCCGCATGCCTTCTCTGTTCGATTCATCTTTTATATTAGAAATGCCTTCAATTCTTTTCGTATTTATCAGTTCAACGATGTTTTCAATGAGGCGTGTTTTATTTACCTGGTATGGGATTTCCGTTATGACAATGGCTTCCCTGCCGTCTTTCTTATGTTTTTCAATTACTGACCTTGCACGGAGGGTGATATGCCCTCTTCCTGTTTTGTAGGCCTCTCTGATCCCCTGTCTCCCGTAGATTATGGCCTTAGTGGGGAAATCAGGACCGGGGATAAGTGCAATGAGCTCATCCAATGTAATATCCGGGTTATTTATATAAGCCACGATGCCGTTTGTAATCTCTGTAAGGTTGTGCGGCGGAATATTTGTTGCCATTCCAACGGCTATTCCTGACGAACCGTTAATGAGAAGATTCGGAATTTTTGAGGGCATTACCATTGGCTCAAAAATGGACTCATCATAGTTTGGCTTAAAAGAAACTGTGCCCTTCTCGATATCTTTTAAGATTTCTTCGGCAATCTTTGAAAGCCTTACCTCTGTGTACCGCATTGCTGCAGGTGCGTCACCATCGATGGAACCAAAGTTACCCTGACCATCAATAAGCGGATAACGAAGTGAGAAATCCTGAACCATACGTGTAATTGCATCATATACTGCCTGATCGCCATGAGGATGGAATTTACCGATAACATCACCGACAACCCTTGCCGATTTTTTGTATGGTTTATCGTGTGTATTGTTCAACTCATACATGGCGTATAAGATTCTTCTATGAACAGGTTTCAGACCATCCCGTATATCAGGAAGAGCCCTGCCTATGATGGTGCTCATGGCATAATCGAGGTATGATCTCTTCATCTCTTCTTCAATAGGCACAGTTATGACAGATGTATGCATCCGGAAGCCTCCGTGAATTGTGTTTTTATTACTTTAACACAAACAGCGCCCCGTTGACAAACTAAAGAAAATATTTACAAGCAGCTTTAGCATGGAGTATGGACAATAACCTATTGACAAATTTGATGATATTGTAGAAAATAAAGAAACATGCGAACAACAATTGTTTTTATAGCTTGTCTTTTTTTCGCCCTGGGATGCCTTTCCTGCAGTAAAGAGGCAAAAGGGTTAAGGGAAGAAATCAGGTTATTAAAAGAAGAAAATAGCTTCTTAAAGGCCGAGAATATCGGATTAAAAAAGGAACTTGAGGAGCTCTATAAAAGGATTGAAGAAAAAACAGTTATCAACACGAAAGCAACCGTAGAAACAAAAGAGGCTGCAAAGCCAAAAGAAAACTTGAAAGTCGAAGAAGGCGTCAAGAAAAAGAATAGATGAGAAACATCGCCTTGGTTGTCTCCTATGACGGGACAGCCTATCACGGATGGCAATGCCAGCCCGATTTAATAACAATCCAGCAAATACTGCAGGAAAGAATTGAAAACATCGTAAATCACAAAGTTAAGATTTACGGTGGGGCTCGTACTGACAGTGGTGTTCATGCCTTCGGGCAGACCATAAATTTTTTTACGATGAGCACAATTGAATTGAGAGGCCTGGCAAGAGGGCTGAACAGTCATTTACCGCCGGACATAAGAATACGGAATGCACGTGAGGTGGATGAGCATTTTCATGCCCGTTATTCAGCAAAAAGTAAAATTTATGTTTACTCTATTTTGAATACACCCTATAACTCACCTTTTTATGGGCGGTATGTTTGGCATATTCCTTATGTGCTTGACGTTTCTTTCATGAACCACGCGGCAAAACTTATTGCCGGTATGCACGATTTTTCAGCCTTTAAGAAAAAGGACGAAATATACCAGAGCACTATGAGGGAAGTGATAAAAACGGGCGTTAAGAGGAAAGGCGACTTCATATACATTCTCATCGAGGCAACAGGATTTTTGCGTTATATGGTGAGGAATATCGTGGGAACCCTCATGCTTGTCGGTTCCGGTAAGCTCACTGTGGAAGATTTCAAAAATATCCTTGAGTCAAAAGACCGGGAAAATGCAGGTCCTACGGCGCCGGCGAAAGGGTTATTCCTGCGGGAAATCAAGTACTGACAAAAGGCAGTGAATAGTGAATAGTGAATAGGAAAATGCGAAATGCGAAAGGTGGAAGGTGAAAAGACCGTGAACAGATTTTTACGACGTACGATGTACAAACGACGATATACGGGTTTTAGCTTCTCAGAATCCTCTTATCACCGGACCTTATTGTCAGTTTTATTTCATCGAGGTACTCAAGCACCGGTATCATATATTTTCTGGAAATATCAAAGAGTACTCTGAAATCTGTGGGTGCCATCTCTTTGTTTTCTCTTAAATAACCGGTTACCTTTTGTTTGATGTTTTCTATAATGTTTCTGTGAAAATACATATCGCCCTTGATTCTTACAATTTTTCCTTCGTATGTAAGTCTTTCAATAATGTCTTTGATGTGTTTTTCAGGCTGATCCAGTTCTAATGAAAGTTCTTTCAAACCCGGTGGAGTGAGGCCATATTTGTATAGTTTTTTCAATAATTTTTCTTCAAGTACAGAAATATCCTGATTATTTATTTGCGTTTGCGAAGCTCCTTTTAGTCTTACCTTATCCTTATCGGCCTCTATGAGCCCTTGGTTGATGTATTGGTCAAGTGCTGTCTGAAATATCGCTGGTTCTACTTTCGGCAGTTTCGTTCTTAATTCTTCTTTTGACAGGCCAACTTTCAAGGGGTTTTTCGTATGAAAATCCTCCATATATGTTTTAAGCATATTCTTGTACATATTGAACTTATCCATGTGTATTAATATTTTTCCAACAGATTTGATTTTCCCTTTCTGTTTCAGGTTGTCCAGTATATTGTCAATTCCCGCTTCGTTCTTGCCTAAAAGGATGGACAATGTTTTCTTCTGTATACCGGCATAGCCACCTTTTAATACATGATATTCGGTTTTATCGTTGAAGGTACCCTCGGTCAGAATTGCATGGTTTGAGTCAAGATATTCAGCTTTTCTTTTGTGTTTGGGCGGCATTATATCGAGGACCTTCCCGCCGCCGATAGTCTGGATTGCATAAGACCCCCTGATAATAAACCTGTCACCGGGAAGCACAACGACTGGTTTTGGAAAAACAAATTGGGCAAAAAGTTCTTCACCTGGTTCGATGATGTCTTTTTTCAGTATAACGAGCCGCGCTTCTTCCTGTGCTGTGGCGATATGGAATCTCAGAACTGTGTCGGTTTTAATAGGCTTGTAAGGCAGCTTTAAATATTTAAACGTAGCGTCTATCCTGTTGGACAACAGCAATGTGTCGGGTCGCCCGATGATGGTACCTCTTTCGATATCATTTTTTTCAATGCCCTGAAGGTTCAAGGCGACACGCTCTCCGGCCATTGCCTCTATTGTATCTTCGTGGTAGGTCTGAATATTCCTCACTTTCGCATATGTATTGAGGGGATAAATCTCTATTTCGTCGCCAACATTGATATGACCTGATATGCATGTTCCGGTTACTATGGTGCCAAGCCCTTTCAGGGTAAAAACCCTGTCGATGGGGAGCCGGAATATCCCCTCTCTTGATTTTTCATGTATTTTGTTTGCAACGTTTATGATTGTATCTTTCAACAGGCCAATATTTTCACCCGTTGAAGATGACACTGTGATTACGGGTGTACCATCGAGGGGCCTGCCTTTGAGGAAATCTTTAACATCTTCCTTAACCAACTCCAGCATTTCTTCGTCAACGAGGTCTTTTTTTGTGATTGCAACAATACCCTTGCTCAAACCTAACAGCTCGCATATGTCGATATGTTCTTTTGTCTGGGGCATCACACCTTCATCGGCAGCTACAACGAGGAGGACCATATCAATACCCCATGCACCGGCGACCATATGGCGGACAAATTTTTCGTGTCCGGGTACGTCAACAATCCCCAAAAGCAGGCCATCACCGAATTTGTAATGGGCGAAGCCGAGCTCTATGGTGATTCCCCGCTCTTTTTCTTCTTTTAGCCTGTCGCAGTCAATGCCGGTCAAAGCCTTTATGAGAGAGGTTTTGCCGTGGTCGATATGTCCTGCTGTACCAATAACAATCTTCTTCATAGGTTATCTAACTATACACTATTTTCATGGGGCGCTCAATGAAGTCATCGTGAAAGGTAAAAGGCAAACAGTAAACAGTGAATAGTTGGTAGCCGCAGGCCTGCCCCGATAGGCGTGCGAAGCAGGTCTTGGCCGGGGCTTTAGCCTGCGTAAAGAATCCATGGCAATGTTGATAAATTCTTGATTATATTGTGTTAAAGCAGTATAAAAACATTATCAAAATTCGAAACAGGAGATGCTGAGGGGAATGGAAAAAGACCTGATGAGTACACCGCCCTGGGGTAAATGGCTGGTTCTGATGGATGAAGAAGATTTCAAGATAAAAAGAATAGATGTATTGCCCGGTAAACGCCTGAGTTATCAGAAACACTTCAAGCGCGAAGAGCACTGGGAAATCGTGAGAGGAAAGGGCAGGGTGACGATAGACGGGAAGGATTTTGTATTGAAGTCAGGTGATTGTATAAATATTAAGAAAGAGTCCCTTCACAGGATTGAAAATATCGGGCATGATGCCCTTGTTTTCATTGAGGTTCAGAGGGGTGAATATTTCGGAGAAGATGATATAATAAGGGTGGAGGATGATTTCGGAAGAACCTAAAAGCAATGCCAAAACATCGAAATAATTCAGGAGGGTAACATGAAAAAATCGGTTTACTTATTTTTTATCATTTTTGTCTTTTGCTTTGCAGGGATTGTGAATGCTGATGTAAATAGCGCAAAATCACTCCTTAAGGATATTCACTGGCTGGGGCACGATACATTCAAAATAACAGGCGAAAAGGTAATTTATACAGACCCCTTTAAGATAAAGGATAAGGATGTAGCTGATAAAGCAGACATTATCCTGATAACCCATGAACACCGTGATCATTGCTCACCGGAAGACGTGAAAAAAATACAGGGGCCCAATACTGTAATAGTTGCAACGCCATCCTGCGCTGCCAAATTGTCGGGAAATGTTAAGACAGCAAAGCCAGGGGATGTATTCAATATCGGTAACATCCACATTGAAGCGGCGCCGGCATACAATATTGACAAAAAATACCATCCGAAAGATAACAACGATGTTGGATATATTTTTACCCTGAAAGGGCAGAGGCTCTATCTTGCAGGGGATACAGATTATATACCCGAGATGAAGACATTCAAGAATATAGGCATCGCTTTTCTCCCTGTTTCAGGCACCTACGTCATGACAGCGGAAGAGGCTGCAAAGGCAGCGCTTGATATAAAACCGGACATTGCCATACCGATGCATTATGGTACAATAATCGGCACCAGGATGAATGCAGAAAAGTTTGCAGAAGATTTAAAAGGGAAAATTGAGGTTGTGATTTTGAAGGAAGAATAAGCGAATATTTGACAGATTGTATTTAAAGAGCAATAATTATAAATATGTGGCTCTATATTCTTAAACGATTTAACAAGACGTCTTTTTCAATTTTAATAATCTGTGTCCTTTTATTCTCTGTAATTTCAGGCACATCCTTTGCAAATGTGGTTACCATACAGAAGGATTATGCCTACGAGGCGGGAGATGCTGATAGTAAGATCTCGTGCAGAACCATTGCCATCGAACAGGTCAAAAAGATACTTTTAGAAGAATTAGGCACATATCTGGAGACAGAAACGGAAATCGCTAATTTCCAGTTAACAAAAGACAATATCGTTGTATTAACAGCCGGAATAGTAAGCGTTAATGTACTGAAAGAAGAGTGGGACGGCTTTACATACCGCTTGAAGGCGGAAGTTACGGCAGATACGGATCAGGTTGCCAGGTCGATTGATGCACTTCGACAGGACCGTCAAAAGATAAAAGAATTGGAAGAGACGAGAAAAAGGGCTGATGAGTTGCTGTCTGAAGTGGACAGGTTAAAGAAAGAACTGGAGTTAGCAAAAACAGAAGCCAGACAGGATGAGCAAAAGGAATATGTAGAAGCGGTCAAACAATTGGGCGCAATTGACTCGTTTGACAGAGGATACTCATTCTCATTGTCGGGAAACTACGACGATGCAATTAATGCCTTCAGCCGAGCAACCGTAATGTATCCTCAATTTATTGCTGCATATAATAACCGTGGAATTGTCTATGCAGAGAAAGGGTATTATCAACAGGCGCTTAACGATTACGACAAAGTTATTACGATAAACCCCAAATATGCGCCTGCGTACCACAACCGTGGAATCGTATATTTTAATCTTGGCAATTACAAGCAGGCAGTGAAAGATTATGACAGGGCCATTAAAATAGACCCCAAATATGCAGAGGCCTATTCTCAGCGGGGTATGACATATAGCTACGTTGGTAAATACAATAAGGCACTAAAGGACTTTAATAAAATAATCGAACTTAATCCTTCTCATGTTAACGCCTATCGAAATCGCGGTGATATTTATACCAAATATGGCGATAGGGAAAGGGCGACTAAAGATTACAATAAAGCCGTTGAACTGACATCGAGGCCCTCAGGAACTGGCCATACTCATAAAATCCAGAATCAGCCACAATCGGTTCCGGTAAATCCTGCCGGCAATGCCGGTCAGCGCGGCCAATATCCAGGCACCGCAATTCAGCGCGGCCCATATCAAAGCACATCTCAAACTAAACGCCCACATACACAGAGAACATTCAGAACCGTTGAGATAGGCAGAGACAGCAAACCCCAGCACATGAGGGCGTCCCCGCCTGCTCGTGCGCCATCATCTCCGAGGATTGTATCGGCTCCAAGGCCCGGTCCATCGGGGTCGGCAAGGACCGGTTCTTCCGCGCCTGCAAGAACTAAATCAGGCAAAACAGGCGGTAGGAAATAATGTTCAAACCGCTTAAACCGTTTAAATGGTTCAAACAGCCCGAACTAATCGAACGGCTTGAACGGTTCACTTGGAGCCTCCCCCTCTCGATCGAGGTACTCGCTGGGTAGATTCCCCCCCAGGTTGTTAGCTGTTACTGTACTTTGAGTACAAAAACCTTGCTTGTCATGCCTCCTTTTGTGTCGCCAAGAATAACCTTGATTTTATAATTGCCCGAGGGCAATTCAGCTTTGTCTACAAAGATCCCGTCATTGTTTGCGTATCCCTTCAATCTGTCGGTGATGTTGATTGTGAGCAGTTTCAGGAGCTCTATCCTTAATGTCGAAAGATCTACCTGCGATCCTTCGCGGGGTGTAAATTTGACCATTATTTTGAGCGGAGAGAAGTTTGTCTTGTCTGAATCCGGGGAAAGAACGGATATTTCCGGACCAGCGCCGTTGGCTTCAGGAACAGCAATAAGGCTTTTTCCCGTTTCTGTATCAGAAAAGCCAGGATGTTTTGCGGTAAAGGGAACATGTTCCAGTAGGGCCTCCTGCATTTGTGCTTCTTCCTGTGTAATAAGGATGAAAGCATGGGCATACGGTGCCCATGCAAAGCATGATACAAACAATAAAATAAGTAAAATAACGGTCTTTTTCATATGTTTGGCCTCCTTGACTTCATTCAGGTATTCACTACACATATAATCCTTTGTTCCACATCACTTCGGGGAACGTACCGCCAGCACGCGACCATAGCTGCCTAAGTAGTTGCGGAAGATCGTGCCCTCGCGACCGTAAACGAAACTACAGAACCATGCCGAATCACCCTGAGCTTCCGAGGTCCATACCCAATTTTCGTTAATTTGAAAAACAGGGTCTGCGCCGCCTTTCATCGATATACTATATATACTTTTCAGTTCCGATCTGGTGGGCAGTCTCCATCCTCCACCGCCAAGAGAGAGTTTCTGCGCGTATTTTTTGGCCTGAAACCAATCCATAGGCTGATCCGGCGCAGGCGCCCACTGGAGCCCGAGTTTAGAGTCTGTTATAATGCCATCGTTTGAAAGAGTAAAACGAACCATTATTGGCAAGGATAGTATACTTGTCTTTCCTACCAATCCAGTTTTTACCATCGCCTTCTCCGATGTTTTCCATTCGTCTGACCACGCAACAATTGAATACTCGGATGTGGGGAAAAGACCCTTGAACCGGAAGATCCCTTCTGAGTCGGTTGTAGTCTCGAATTGTTCATATCCCTTGACAGGCCGAAACTGTTTAGCAGTGACCTTTATCCCGGACATAGGCTGCCCCTTACCGTCAATTACCTTTCCTTCGATACCTGTCTGCTTTTCTCCGCATCCCATAACTACTGCAATAATCAGAATGACAAAGATCATCTGAACCGCTGATTTAATATGATGCCTCATCTCTTTCATTACAAGGTCTGTATTGATCTTCCAGATGTCTTTCCGCTTCCTATTTCCTATTTTCTTCTCCTCTTCTTCCGGTATTCTTCGAGGTATTCCAATGCCTTTTGCTCATCGCCGAGGGCGAGATATGTGAGATAGAGGTTGCCGAGTGCCGCAGCCTCACCATCAGCAAAACCTTCCGCTCTAAACTGCTCCAGTACGGTTTCAAAGGCAGCCGCAGCCTCGTGCAATTTGCCTGACCGGAAAAGCTTTGCTCCTACTTCGAGTAAAGAAGTGTCATATCTTATTGAACGGGGAACTTCCATCGCTGCCGGCTCCCCCTGTTTATCGTTATTCTGCACGAGAGGTTTTTGGGTCTCGGTAGCTCTTGTTGCTTTATAGTTCATATCCCTTAAGAGCATCTTCTCGTCGTAGAGTTGTATTGCATCTTCGCACCCGTCTGCCGCAACGCAAAGAGTCTGGAAAATTATCAGACAAAGCAGGATGGATATTGATATGATCATTCTCATATTAAGCATTATATTCCTTTTTTTCGGCCGGCATAAAGTAAATTCTACTCATAAAATGCAATCCACCTGATTATAAAGACTCAAAAAATAAAGATTTTCTTCCAACAGGATGAAGAAATTCCATGCAATTCTTCAATATATATTCACAATTTTTTTAAATCCCTGTATAATGCTTTTATGGTGGGGGATGTTATTTCAACCATTGAAAGATGTCTTGCAGGAGATGGGGATGCGTGGAAGGGTTTCGTAAAGGATTTTGCCCCTCTGGGAAAGAATATCCTTTTGCGCTCTTTTGATTTCAAACCGGTTGAGCAGGATGATATTCTTCAAAATGTGTTCGTCAAGCTTGTAAACGGAGGGTTTAAACATTTCCGGGGGACCTCCGAATATGAATTCCTCAAATATTTCAAGACAATCGTCATAAATGAAGCGAGAAGCCATATAACTTCTGAAAATAAAACAAAGGGAACAATACAATTAAATGGTGAAATGAACTTGGATGGCCGAACAGATGGCCAGGACGGGCTGTTACTTATGGATACCATACAAGACCCGGATAAGAATTCGAGACCGGATTATGCCATAGAGGATAGGGACTTGCTTGAAAAGGCGGCAGGGATCATGAAGACCTATCCCTTGCTCGACCAGGAAATCTTTTTGATGAAGGTCAAAGGATACAAAGATGAGGATATTAAAACAATATTGAAGATTCCTACCGGAACCGTTGCCTCCAAATATTCACGGATCAGGGCAAGGATAGCAGAGGAGCTTGGTGAAGAATAAAAATCGGGAAGAAAATTGCCGGTTTCTTAGTCTTTAGTAGTGGAAACTAAAATTATGGATACGTCTTTTGAATCAAAGTTAAAAGAAGCCCTCAAAAACGCTGAAGCATTAAAGACCCCGACTTGCCCTGATACTGCAACTATAGGTCTTTATATCGAAGACAAGTTGCCAAAGGCGGAGGCAATCAGGATAGAGGCGCACATCAGTTCGTGTCTTTACTGCCTGGATCAGGTTTCAGAATTAAAAGAACTGCTTTACTATCAAAAAAAATGGACTACTATCCCTTGTCACCTTCTTACGAAGTTAGAAAACATTTATCTTGAAAGGAAAAAATCTGAGAAGAAATCCTCACGTGGTTTTATAAATCTTTTTGTTGGCTTGATAGCCTCATTCATTGCATTTCCTTTTCGACAGTGGCGGTATGTAACAGTGAGTATCGTGAGTATTTGCGCTGTTCTTTTATTCAGCAGCGTAAACGATATAAATCTTATGGGGATGATAAGATTCCTTACCCCAAAGAGCGAAATGGCTGGTCTTCCCGAGCTCAATCTCAATGCCTTTGTAAATGTTAAGGCTCTGGACAACAACGGGATTATGATAAAGGATACCCAGGGAGTAATTATTGATTCACAAGGAACAGTGGCTGCCAATCTTTCTCCGTTAGCCGGAGCAACCTCCGTTCAGGTTACACTGAGAGATGGAAAAAGCTACCAGATAAAGAGCATATGGAAAGACGACGGAAAAAATATCGCACTGATGAAGATTGGGGGCGAGTCGCTGCCATCTTTTAAGGTTGCCGATTTAAAACAGGTCAATATAGGGGAGAGGGTTTTTATCATTACCGACCTTTCTAAACTAAAAGAGGGTACAGGTGAGGCGGTTATCAGTGATTTCAAGCCTTATGCAGGAAGCCGTTCGGGGGGCGAAGTTCAATACATCCAGCTTGTTTCTTTCACCTCTCAATATACACGAGGCGCCCTGGTTGACAAGGAAGGAAGACTGATAGGATTAACTATAACTGATGAAAAGAATATCAATCTGGCGGCCCCTTTAAAAGAGGCATTCAGGCTCATAAAGGATGGGCAGCCTATCGCGATAAATGAGTTAAAAAATGTTAACTTTTCGGCTGGCGCCTTGAACCTGTATCTTAAGGGCATTCTTGCGCGGAATGCTCAAGGGCAGGATGAGGCAATAGGGCTTTTCAAAAAGGCGATAGAGCTTAACCCTAATTTAGAAAGCGCCCATATTGAACTTGGTTTCCTGTATTATAAAAAGCGACTTTTCGACCTGGAGAGGAAAGAATATGAAGAGGCGCTGAAGATTAACCCGAACAATACTGATACCCTGTTTTACCTTGCCACAAATTTGGAAACGATGGGACAATATGATGAGGCGACAAAGGTTTTTGAGAAGATTGTAACGCTTGATCCGGAAGATGCAGATGCGTACTACGAACTGGGGTTGGCCTACCTTGCACAGGGACAGAGGGCAAAGGCAATTGATGCTAGGGATAAGTTACAGAAGCTTGATCCCGGTCTTGCCGGGAAACTGAGGAGAATAGTAAAAAGTGAAAAGTGAAAGGCGGAAAAGGCAGTGAATAGTGAATGGTGGTTAGTGAATAGTGAAAGACGGAAAGGCAAAAAATGACTTATAAACGTTTTATGGCGAGTCCATCCTTTTTATACGCTTCAAAATGGCTGTCTGTAGTGTATATCTCCCGTGCCCCTGAATCAAGTAGTCCTGCAAGAATCAACGCATCTATCGCTGGTATGCCCAAGCCGTGTGATAACCTGCTTGCCAACTCGCAGACATCCGTGGAGTCTATCCATGCCACTTCCCCCACTGCAAAGATCGCCTGTACAGTTGTTTCAACTTCATCAGCTTTTAGTGCGCCTTTAAGCGCCAGTCTTTTGAGTTCAAAGACTGTAAGGCAGGAAACAGACGCATCCTCCATACCGTCGACAATTGCCTTCCAGACCGTTATAGCCTCAGAATTGCCCCTGAGCAACTCCACAAAAAATCCCGTATCAAGTCCTGTCATCTTCGCTTCTCCATGCATCGAGCGTTTTCAAGACATCCTCTGCAACATATGCGTTCCCTGCAAGTTTCAGGAGGTCCGTGCCGGCTTTTCTGCGTTTTTTTTCTTTGATGTAATGCTCCAGGGATTCAGCAACGAGAGAGGATACGGACTTATGCTCATTTGCAGTAATTCTTTTTATGTCATCGTTCAGACTATCTTTTATATGTACCGTTATACGCATGTTTTACCTCCTGTGCTTATGTATTATGCGCATATATTATGCTCATATTTTTTGTTATTGTCAATGTGTTCGAGTTTCAGGCGAGATAAGCTTCACGATATACAAAAAAAGGCTGTGAACCGTGAACAACCAATGCTTTTACTATTCACTGTTCACTAACGACTATTCACTGAATTAAAGGGAGATGTTTATGAAAAAACTAATGATATTAATTATGTTAACAGTAGTTTTAATGGTCTTTACCACCGGCTGTGCAACACAGAAGGTTTCACGATGCACTGTTCCTGGCGATACACCTCAGCAGCACTACGTTGCCGGCATGGAAGTCCTGCAGCAGGGCGATATGGCAGTTGCTCAGACAAAGTTTGAGCGGGCGCTTTACTGCGATGAAGATTTTCCCCCTGCCTACGGGGGGCTTGCGATTGTGTACGCCTATAAGACATCCCTTCAGAGAGATCCTGATTTCGAGAGCGTGGAGAGAAACAGAACCCTTGAATACGTGGAGAAGTTCGGTAAAACCATAAACTCATCCGAGGACAGGTTTGCATTCTATCTCGCGGTTATTCGCGTAAACACCTTCATGGATGGCAAAAACTGGCTTCCCAAAACAGAAGATGCGTATAAACGTGCCCAAAAGGTTACGGTGAATGAAAAGGCTCTTCTCTATTACGGGGGAGTTGAATCACTCGATTATTTCATGGGACTTGCATATATGAGAGCTCAGGATTTTCAAAAGGCAAGAAACATGTTTTCTCTTGTCCTTAATGCAAAGAAAGACAGCAAATGGAATGGTTATACAGACATAGCCTGGAAGAAGAACGACAAGATTGCCAGGGCAGTGTCAGGTATTTCTCTCGGTGAAATAGGCAAGAGGATTGCTGTGCAAAATTCCATAACCCGCGGCGATCTTGCTGTGCTCCTTATAGGTGAGCTCGATATGAGGAAATTATATACTGGACAGGTTTTCCAGCAAGAACTTGTCCCTGTAGATATAAAGGATTATCCGTTCAAAGAGGAGGCGCTTACCGTCTTAAAATATAAAATAAGGGGGCTTGAGCTGAAATACGACAATGCCTCCAGGGCATACCTCTTTAATCCGGGCGATATAGTAAAACGGGGAGAAATGGCATTTATCCTTGAAGACATTCTCATGAAAACCACCGGAGACAATACATTGGCTACGAAATATTTCGGTCAGGAGAAATCCCCTTTCACAGATGTGAGGCCTACATCACCTTTTTACAATGCGGTTATGAACATGACCACAAGAGGGATCATGGAGTCAGATATGTCAGGCATATTCAGAGTTGATGCTCCTGTTGACGGTGCAGAGGCAATACTTGCCATCAGGATTTTGAAACAGAAGATAAATATTAACTGATTTTGGAGGATAGTATGAAAAAAGCCGGTTTAATCGTTTTTTCTATGGTGTTAATCGTTTTTGCTGTTAATGCGTATGGACAGACAAGCTCGGCACTGGCTGATGAAAAGTTTGCGAGAGTGAACAAGTGGCTTAACCAGGAGAAGCTTTCCATGACAGGCACAATCCCCCAGGCCTTTGTTGACAATTATATAATCATGGAAGGAGAAGGGCTGCCTTCAAAGGATGCCGTTACTCCCGGCCAGAAAAGGCTTACTGCAACACGGGCGGCAGAAATAGTTGCGTATAGAAATCTCGCGCAATTTCTGGATGGAGTCGGCATCGCGGGCGATGCAACCATCAAGGAGATGGCGCTGAACTATGAAGTTGTACGTGTAGCGGTCTCCGGGTTTGTCAAAGGCGCCCAGGTTATTTACAAGGAATACAACGAGAAGGACGAGGTTGCCCTTGTTCTGGTAAAGGTCGGCATGACCGGACCGGGCAGTGTCGGTGAAATGGTGTATAAGAAGGTGCTTGGTGATCCTAAAATAGAAAAAACAGTCGCAACCACTGCAAAACCCCTTGACATAATAAAGCCGGTTCCGGTTGACGAGAGATACGATGGCATTATTATCGATGCAACAGGGTATAATTTTAGACCTGCCCTGATAAACAGGGTGTTTACACAAAAAGGAGAGGTTTTGTATGACCCTTCCAAGGTAAGTCAAAAGATTCTTATTGAAAAAGGGTGCGGTGAATATACGAACAGTGTTCCTAAAGCACAATCTGCCCTTGAATCAAGGGGTGTGAAAAATCCGTTAATAATAAAGGCTGCGGGGACGACAAACCCCACTGATCTCCAGGTGTCTGAAGACGATGCAGTTAAAATATTTTCTGCAAACCAGAAGACCGGATTCCTTGCAGATGCAAAGGTGGCATTTGTGTTGAAATGAGCCCTGAAAAGATGAAAAAAAGTATTTTTATTATTCCGGTTATAGCCTTTGTTCTGACTTTTGTTGTGCCATTATGGCAGGCAAGGGCAGATGCGCCTGATGCATCCATTAATAAGGCCGAACTCCCGCGGATGGTTGCCATTCTTCCATTTCAAAACGAAACCGAAGAGGTGGAATTGGCGAATAAAGCGAGGAAGGCATTCTACAATCATTTCAGCTCTAAATCATATACGGAGATTAAACTTCCGATAGTTGATGAAAAGGCTGTTCAACTTGAAAAATCATCGGGCAAAAAGATATATGAACTCAAACCGGGTGATGTGTGTGACGCAATAGGATGCGATGGACTGGTTTACGGGAAGATAATAGATTTTAAAAAGGTTTATGCCATTGTATACTCCCAGCTTTCCGTTGAGGCTGAAGTGTGGATGGTGAACGCTAAAACAGGAAAAGAGGTATTCAGGATCAGAGATTCGGTAAAGTATCATGGGGGAGGGGTACCTATGTCCCCGCTGGATGCTATCATGACAGCCATCTCAACTGCCATGAACCTGAGAGAGATACAACAGATACGGTTGATAAGCGAATTGGCTTACAAATTAAATGAAAAGATACCGTCCCCCGAAGGTATTGCCGCCGAGCAGAGACCGCTCATTAAGGAAGTGCTTACCAATGCAAAGGAAACCCCCTTTGGAAAAGGTAAAATCGTCAGAGCAGGACTGGAGGGGGATAAAGAGCTTGTTGCAACCTTCAGTATCGGGAACTTCAAAAAGGGTATCCCCATGAAAGAAACGAAAACTGGGATTTATATGGGTGAATACCTTGTAATGCCCGGTGATAATACCCGTGACATGCCGGTTATTGTGTCCCTTAAAAAACCGGGGGGATATGAAACGGAATGGATCGATGTAAGCGGTGTGGTAACGATTGATACAACCCCGCCGCCTCCGGCAGGAGGACTCAAAGCAAGAGGCTTTCAGGACAGGATAGAGGTCTCGTGGGAGACGCTGAAAAACGTCCCTGATTTAAAGATATATAAAGTGTTGAGAAGCGAGCAGCCTCTAAGCGGCTATAAAGAAACAGGATCAACAGAGCTGAATACGTATGAAGACAGAACCCCTGACAAGGATAAGACATATTACTACCGTGTCATTGCCATTGATCAGGCTGATAATGAATCGGAACCACAGGATGCAGTGCGGGCATCCCTGGTGGGAAAAGAACCGGTTGCCCTTGCAGGGGACCTGGAAAAGGACACGATTTTGTCAGGGATATATACCATAGAAGATGAGTTCGTTGTTCCAAAGGGTTTAACGCTCACCATTGAGCAGGGAACGAGAATAATGTTTGATGAGGCGGCATCACTCATTGTTTATGGAAAATTGATTATGAACGGGAAGGAATCTCCTGTCGAGTTTTTTCCTTCAGGAACCGAACAATGGAGCGGGATAATAATGGAAAACGGAAGCATTGCTGCTGGCGGATTCCGCATAAAGGGCGCTGAAACTGCATTATATATGAAAGAGACTGAAGGACTTATTGAAGGAGGGATAATTACAGAGAGTGATACCGGGATCTTTGTTATTGGTACACCTGCTCCGGTTATTAAAAATTTGTCAATTTCACAGAATGAGACAGGGATAGAACTTCAAAAAACAGATGCCGGAATTATCTGGAACAATATATTCCAGAATAAGGACGGTGTTTCCATGAGAGATTTTTCCGGTGAGATAAAAGATAACAATATCTTCAATAACGGGAAGAATATTGCATCGGAAAGCCTTGTAAAGATTGGCGCCAATTATTTCGGTTCAATCCATGTGGAAGAAATGCGTTTAGAAAATGTAAATGTCGTTAAGGCATATAACCTGCGGGTTCCCGATGGGAAAATAGTCGATGCAGTTTTAAACCCCTATGTAAGTATGACCCAGGAAGATCGCCGGAATAAACTGACTGAACTTGCAATTGAAGCCGGAAACTATTTCAGACAGAGGAATTACGGTAAGGCGTCAACGCTTTTCGAAGAATCACTCAAGGTAAATCCCTCTGCCGACGTTTATTACTACCTTGCTCTCTGTTATCAGGAGATGAAGGACGACGATAATGCGTTAAAAATATTAAGAGAAGGGGTGGAGAAATTTCCTAAAGATTCAACACTGGTAAAGTCATTGGGGCTGCTTCTTTACCAGAAAGGCAATGAAGAAGAGGCAAAAAATGTATTCAATGAGTTGATAAGATTAAGCCCGGAAGACAGACAGGTGAAGTTTTTGCTGGAAAGAATGAAAAATACAGTGAATAGTGAATAGCGGATAGTGAATAGTGAAAAAGGCGGTGAAAGGTGAAAGCTTTAATCCTGCCGAAGGCGGGACAAAGTGAAAAGTGAAAAGTAAAGAAGGCAATGAATAGTAGCCGCAGGCTTTAGCCTGCGTCCGTGGAGTGTGGCAATCTGAAATGAAGAAATTTTATTTAATTATATTTCTTACGATATCTTTCACATTAATTATATGTCCTCGATTTGACTTCACCAGGGCAGAAACCGTCATTATTGAGGGCAGGCTGGACAGTAAAATCAAAATGTCAAAACAGATGAAGTGGGATGTTGACAGGCCACTTTCGGAATTGACTCTCAGGCTCCCATTGCCTGCAAATTATTCAAACAAAGCACAATCACAAAGTATACAGGGGCTTCGCATTCAATATGACCCGCAACCTGCAAGTGTTAGTGAGGAGACGGACAAGTTTGGAAATGTCTACAAAAGGGTTGTATGGAGGAATATAAACAGAGATGCGCAAATCAACATGACGTATGAAGCGCTGATAAAAACGCTGCTGCCTGCAATGGAAAGCAGGACGTCATTTCCTCTCACGAACATTCCTAAACAGGAAAATGTATATTTAACTCCAACCGAGTATGTACAGAGTAATCATCCTGAAATAATTTCACTTGCAAGGGAATTAACAAAGTATGCAAAAACGGAATACGAGGCAGTAACTGCCATACTCAATTTCGTTGTTGATACCATTAAATACAGCTATAATCCTCCGCGTTATGATGCAGGCTATACATTAAAGGTAAAATCGGGGAACTGTACAAATATTGGTCACCTGTCTGTTGCCCTCCTGAGGGCTTCAGGGATACCTGCAAGAATTGTGGGCGGAATAAGCCTTAACAAGCAGTGGACGATGCCGGTAAGCGATTACAAAACCATTGTCCAGAAGATGGGGCAGGGGGGACATGCCTGGATAGAAATATATTTTCCCGATCTCGGCTGGCTCTCATATGACCCTCAACAGTCAAGACAGTTTACGTCATCAAGGCATATTAAAGAGATGCATGGTTTTGATTATATGGACATTACTGTCCTCTGGACAGGGACGTCTTATGCACCGAAATATTCGAACACAATGGACGCACATTTTATTGATGATGAAGTCAATATAAAGCCGAAGTATACGGTTAATGCCCCCAGATCATACATTGCAAGCAGCCAGTTGCTGGCAAAGGCAGGTCCACCAGGACCTATTGAGGATAAGCCTGTGCCCGTGCCCCCTCTGCCCCCACCACCCCCTGTTGCGAAACCGCCACCCTTTGTGAAACCGCCACTGCAAAAGGACAGATATATTGAATTCGGGAATATGGAATTTCCAACCCTTGTAGACGCATACAGGATTGTCGGAAACAGGGCAGTAGGTATTCCCGATGCAGAGACAGCAGAATATGCTACATCGCAACACATCTATGCCCAGGCGTTTAAGGTAACCGAACCCCTTAAATTGAAGGCTGTATCGCTTGCCATGCATAAATTCGGGGGTGACGGCACAATCTATATTGACATTGTTTCTGATGACAATGGAAAGCCGGCGCTTCTGGGGTTTCGTTCTCCTCCTGTCTTTCTTGAGAATATATCAAAGAAACATGGATATTACTGGGTAGATTTTACTTTTCCTGATGACGGAAGTATGGCTCCGTTAAAAGAGGGAAAATACTGGATTGTGCTGAGACGCTCGGGAGAAGCAATAATGACATGGTTCTATACACCCGGGAAACCATATGGCGGTCCGGACGATACGCGTTCCACATTAAAAGGTTACCTCTGGAAGGATATACTCAATTATGACTTTGTGTTCAAGGTGACAGGCCAGAAGATTTATTAGAAAAATATTGCCGGGAGACAGCATGTCGGTTATCATAATAATTTGTCAGACATCTTAATAAAATGAATTAATGCATTGATTTTAATGGTAGGCGCACGGGGTTTTGAACCCCGGACTTCTACCGTGTCAGGGTAGCGCTCTCCCACTGAGCTATGCGCCTACTTATGATGGGATTTTATAACAACAACCAGCCTTTCATGTCAAGGGAAAGTTGTTGAAACAAAGGGTCGGGGGTGCCGTGGCATAAGGAGAGATGTTCTACGGCGGATCGTGGCAATCTCTGAGCTACACTCAAGAGGGGGAGGGGACTACACCGGTTGCAAAAGTCAAGAATAAACGGCCTGTTGCCCAAACCCTCAGTATAAACTTTGTTCATGACAGCAGGACCACAAAACAATGTTCATAATTGTATACAATATAGTTTGTATTTAATGACTCTTTATGGTAGAATAACTCATCGTAACTACAAGGAGATACACGCTATGATGGGTCATCATGATACACCCCGGGATAACCTGTTTTTGTATAATATTTATCTTGAAGATAGGGTACGGAAGGACCACCCCTTACGGAGGATAAAAGAACTCATTGACTTCAATTTTATCTACAAAGAGGTTGAAGATAAATACGGTCAAAATGGCAATGTCTCCGTTCCTCCTCCTGTTATTTTAAAACTCATATTTCTTTTTTTCTTTTACAACATCCGTTCAGAACGGGAACTCATGGAAACCATCCCTGAACGA
>JAPLKA010000068.1 GCA_026388315.1 Pseudomonadota bacterium
GATCCTGTTCTCAAAATCAAAGACCCACTTGCCCATCCCGAGCCATCCGGTATCAAATACCTTTTTCACCTCTGCCAGCTCTTCATCGCCAATTGATGGCCGTTGAACTTGGATCATTTGACCTCCCAAAGCCTAAAGTTCGCAAAAATCAATTCCTGTTTCCCTCGATCCAGTATGTATCCCAGCGCGTTTTCTTCTCCAGGAATCCGTCATGTACCTCTGTAAATCCGGATGCTTCCATGGCAGAGCGATAATCCTTACGGTTTCTCAAGTATCCCCAGAACTGTCTCCGCCTTCTCATGTTAGTTTTTTCCAAAACGTAGTCTGCCATTCTTTTTACTGCTCCGAGAACCCTCTGAATAGTGACCGCAGGTTCGAAAGACCAGCTTATGAGAAGGCATACACCCCCTGGAGACAACCGTTCTCTCACTGCCTTCAGAAAGGCTATCAGTTCGGGCTGATCGAAAAAGTAGTCAACACTCGGTAAAAAAACAAAATCGTAGATTCTATTGTCCGGCAGGCAGGAAGGGAAAAGGCCGACATGAACATGATTGCTCGGGATATAGGGGAAGAGCCAGCGAAGGGGCTCCGGAGATATCTCCGTTACCTCAATATTGGAGCCGCCCCCGTCTATCAAAGCTTTTTCGGTTATTCCCAGGCCACAGCCAACGGAAAGAGTCCTTTTATCATTGTTAAATTTGCTGTGTTGTCTGATAAATGCGGCCGTTTGGGTTTTCAATTGAACCCAGGATGGATCAAGCTCCTCAAATCTGCTATATTTCTTGAAAAAAACAGCGTAGAAGGAGGCATAAAAAGATGTGTCAGGCAGCCTGGTGGAAGAGACTGCCGCAACAGATTCCAAAGGAATTCCATGCCATTCCCGCTGATACATTTTCTTCACATGCCCTCTTTCAGTCTGACACGGATTATGGTGTCTATAGAGGAAACTCTGTCGGCGGTAAATGCAAGTATAGGGAATTTATTTTGAAATGCCGGTAATTCGTCACACCACAGCTCATGGTTACCGGTGATGAACTCAACAAGGAACCTCAGAGGATGATCGATCATCTGAGGCTGCAACTCCTGTTTTCTGTTTAAGAAACCGATGCTGTCGGCAATAATGGCTACCTCTGCCCGTGAAGGTTTTTTGCCGTTCCGGATCCGCAAAAAGAGCGTTTCGAACAATAGATAAAGCGGATCAAACCCCCAGGGCGCCCCTTTTTCATGAAAATGTTCCCAATCGATCATATGAACGCCATCAGCATTATAGATTATATTATCGAGAGACAAATCTCCGTGAAGCGGAGCGGTACCGTCAGATAAGAAAGGCCATATTTCACAATAGTGCTCTACGGCCTTTCTTATGTTTTCACGGTTCCTTTCCAATCCTTTTCGGCAATCTGCCCTTGCGCCTTCCACAAACTCTAATTCTATTTTTAAAAAACTTTCTCCTTCCTGGACTATCCGGCAGATCGGTTCCTCCTTTTTTGGATACCGCATCTCCTGATACCAGCCCCATCCCCCAACTTCGCGCCTCAAATTCCTGATCCCGACCGGGGTTGCAGCTATCTTTACAATCTTTTTAAAGCCGGTATCGCAGGTTACCAGGTAAGTGGAAACGTCATTTCCATTAGAACAGTTTTTCAGTAGCTCGATCATTTATAGGCTATAGCAACAATGGATGGAGCAAAATATTTGGCCTTCAAAATTTTGAAGGTAATGTATTCAGCAACGGCAGCCAGATTCCTTTTGATGGTAACTTGCCCCTTTGCATTTCTCAACGATATAGTTCTCCTGAAATCTTTCAATGACGAGCTGTAGGGAATTATCCTCTCAGGAAAACGGTAGTCGGGAAAGCACATGTAAAGATCCGCCCCTGAAAAACCTGCTTCCTTCAACAGGGCATCAATTCCCTTGAAGGAATAGAGCCAGTTCACATAGGGCCTTCCAAGGATCAATCCGGATAGGAGGTCAGCAATTTTTCTTGGAAGAAATGAGGTAAATAGAACATTCGCATGGGGGTCCTTCATGCCCAGGAACGTTTTGAAGTCAAACCTGTTTTCAATGGATAAATAAAGCTTGCCCTTTTCATTCAGATTCTGGTGCACCTTTCTCAAAAAAAGCATCTGCTGCTCATGAGGATCACCTGAATACTTCTTAACGTCGCGTTTACCGAAATATTTTTTCAATTCTATAGGTCCGTTCTCAGGTATCCACTCGAGGACCCCATTTACCACAGCCACATCGAATCTGTTTTCAAAATTCCTGATTTCTCTTAAATCTCCGCATAAAAGGTCAACGTTCTCCAGCCCTTCTTCGCGTATCCGGGCGTTCAGAAATTTGAGTGAGTTCATCGTTTGATCTACGCCAAGGACATGTTTGCATCTCTTCGCCAGGGCAACAGTCAATGCCCCCCACATACACCCATAATCGATACACGTTTCGTCTCCCGATAGATCAAGCAATTCTAAACCACCGCCCCTTTTCGGGGAAAAAATGATAACGGAAAGCCACGGCTGGTATTTCTCTATGGATTCTTTCGTGCTCATATGTTCCAGCACCGAGACCAACTCTTCATTTTCTTTTTTGTCGAGGTTTGACCAGTATCCTTCTGAGCCTGTGGAATATATACATCCTTCGATGTTCTGGTACAGATTTCGGATCTCGTCTCTGATCATTGCCTGACTTCCAGAAGTTCTGATTTCCACTCATTTAACCAGTTGTCAGACACACGGGCAAATTGGTGACAAAACTCGTTCTTTGCCTCCTGAATTTCCTCCTGCGCCCACCAGGTTGCCGGATCACGGTAGATTTCGTTGACCTTGGCTGCCGCAGATTCAGGTGTATAGCGCAAGATGCCTGCCTCATGCAGTTTTTCATAATACAACCGGGCAGAAGGCCTTATCTCCCACTGTTCCGGGTCCCAGCATAAAACTGTTGGAAAGTTTAATGTAAAAGTTTCAAGTAAAGTCGTTGCGTTGTAGGTTACAACACACAAGCGGCACTCTTTGAGCTGTTCGGTTATAGATTTGTTCCCGTTATAGCACTCAACCTCCGGACACTCGGTGGCCCAGCGATCCCGTTGGCTCCAACCGTAGTCATGCACGAATAAACGGACTAACAATAATTTCTGTATACTCTCTGGAAGAAATCTACAAAAATCATACTGATACTGAAAATATCTCAATACACCGGAAGCGCTGTAGGGAATACTGTACATATGATAATAATAGCGGGGAAAATTTGCCAATACCGTCAGGATTCTCCCCTCTTTCATTGAATGGATCATATCCTGTTTCTCTTTTAGCTTGATTAATTTTACTGGCGGCATGGGTTTTACGTTTCTACAAGTATCCGATTCCCATCCCCAGGAATAATACCTGTCACAGATCGCTGTTTCGTGGGCCTCGTCTCCATACCAGAGGGCAGCCCCATAAAGCCCGCCATGCTGCGTTCCCAGGAGTTTAGCGCCTCTTTCCACATGATAGGCCGCCCAGAACTTGAATCCCTCATCTGCAAAAAAGGCGTTATCGGTAAAGATGTCCCTCGGCCTTTTCGGATAGGTCTTTAAAACCTTTTCACTCATCAGGGAATAATTTTCCAAGTACAAAGATGGTGTCTGTTCGCTGATAAAACCGCTCAAGAAGCGCTCAAAACCGTTGTCTGCTAAATCGAAAGATAATCTGCGCCTCATACACTCATCGATATCCGGTTCCGGTACTGTAATTTCGGGTGTGATAAAATAGAGGTATTGACTAAGAGAAAATTGCAGCTTAAGGGCATTCATGATATCTAAGGAGGTCAATAAGAATACTGTTTCTTTCAGCTTCGACGGCATCAGGTTTCCGAGATACCAGACGAGATTTCTCAACAAAGATTTAGTGGCAAACGATCTGCCTTTATTGTCTTTCTTAGATGAAAATTCGCCGTCGGCGATGTCCGTCTCAAGGTAATCAAACTTCAATTTATTTATACGTTCAATGATCCGGGAATAGAGAAAATTATTGTAGCCGTCATCTATAAACCATTTCAGAAATAGGGCAAAGTCTTCAGGCACCCATTGGTATTGCCCGTATTTGCCTATGAGAACACCGTCTACTTTTCCGCTTTCACATGCTGAAGCAATAGATTGATAACGGTCATACACCGTCCCGATAAAATAATTGAGCCACGGCCCGATTATGATCCGCCAGTATCTTTTGGAATAGTTCACTTCATGAATATCATTGAGAAGCCTGCTCATTTGAACAAGTACCCGTTCATATAATTCGTCAAGATAAAGGTAGTCCCTGTATATTCTTTCACGGTCGTCCCAGTGGTAGGGCAACACTTCGTAGGATAATTTTTCCTCTTCTGATCTTTGCGAAAAAATCCTGCACCACTCCCCGAGAAACAGGATTTTCCCCTCCCTCTTCCAAAACCTCCTGTCAGCAGTGGTGTTCAGGAACATTGTGCTTTGTTTATTAAATGTTTGTAGGGTTTCGCTCAAATGATCTTTTTAAGCTCATACCTGTCGTATTTGTCCAGAAGGACCAGATAATAAAAGAGTATCGATGTAATATAAATGGCTGCCATCTCAACAAGTGTGAAGTAAATATTTTTTGGATATAACAATTTTGGCATGACCAACGACAACAACACCACAAACAAATAAAACAACAGGTTGCTCTTTACGGCTTTATCAAAATACTCTTTAAAGGTGATTTTTAAACTTCTAAGAGACATTTTTAAATATAACGGAAATCCGACAAAAACCATAGAGACAGTCAAACCGAGGGCAACAGCGGTGATCCCTAAATATTTTATTAACGAAATACCTATTGCAATATTTAAAATGGCAACAGAAAGCTGAATAAAAAGCGGCGCCCTTACAATCCCCTTTGCAGAAAGCATCCCTGTAGCTAATTCCATAGTACCGTTAAAAAGCCAGAACAAAATGATTATTTTTGCAGGTACTATGCTTTCAGAAAAACCTTTACCCATCCAGTAATTGATGAAATGCTCGGCATAAAAAAACATTATCAATATGACAGGCAGAAACAGAGCTGACATATATTTGGTCCCTTTAAAAAGCAAGGTTTTTTGCCCTTCATGATCGCGCCTTCCTTCCATTTCCGATGCGATTGTCCAAGCAGGGGCACCGATAGTTGAATTGATAGTTCTCAGATAATTCTGAATATTAAAAGCGACTGCATATATCGATACCGCTGATACTGAAATAAAATATCCAATAATCAGGTTGTGTACCTGAAATAAAAAAATGTTTATCAGTGAGCCAAGGAACATAAAAAAACTGAAATTAAATATAAATTTAAAAGTCTCAATATCCTGGTATGGAAAAATAATTTTAAGGTTTACCTTCTTCTTCACTATATAAAAGAGTACTATGCTGCCGGATATTGTCAGAATTTGTGTTGCAATAAAAAGATGGACGATGCCGTATCCTGAAGAGAGTATGATAAATGTTGCAATGGCGTTGAATATTTGAACGATTATATTTACAGAGGCATCAATGTTCCACAGGTTTAATCCCTGAATAGCCCCGCGGAATGTGCTTAATGGCCAAACTAAAAAGGCAGACATGCCTGCTGCAAAAAACAATTGTTTCACTATCTTAATGTTCGAGTCTTCAATTTTAAAAAAATTCGAAAAATGCGCCGAGCAAATAAATAACAGTAGCGCTATAACCACGCCGATAAGTACATAAAAAGAAAAAGAAGCGTTAATGATCTTATTCAACTTTTCATAATCTTTTTTCCCGTTAAACTCGGCAACATATTTGGTTAGTGCAGACATCACCCCTATATCCAGAATTCCAAGATAACCTGTGATAGTCATAACAAGCAAATACACACCATACAACTCCTTTCCCACATGCCCCACGATGAAGGGGAAGAGAAAAAATGTAACAACCGCCACCGTTAAGCGGTTTAATACAAGAAAGCCGATGTTTCTTCCTATTATTCTAATTTTAGACATGCAAAAGATTATAGACCGATAATTTTATTCAATATTTCTGATAACCGTCAGTTCCTGCTGATAATTGATGATTCTTTCCCTGTAAAATCTTTCTAAGTGATACACCTTCCACCTTGAATGAAGTCTGATCCTGCTCCTTAACAAAACCAAGCATAATCAAGAAACCTTTTCTTACGCCATATAAGGAGTAATAATTCATCACACGAATTACTTTCCAGAAAAACTCCCCCATGAAATCAATTGTTCTTAGTAAACATACGTTATGCTTAATAAAGTATTTTACATTATCCATTATCGCACTTTGACCGCTATATTTCTTTCTGTGACTTTCTTCGGAATTATCGGGAAATTTCCAGTTATGCTGCTTTAACCAGTTAATCGTATTCATTGTCCTGATTTTCGTCTTCCACAGTTTTACCTTCGACAGATACTCTTCTGATACATTGATATAATGCCTGAATTCAGATGCATTGATATCGGAGACATTCAATAAATATTTTTCCTCGTCTTCAATGCTTCTCCCAAGAAAGCCATGGTAACGCAAAAGCTCATAACATGGCGTCCCAGGGAGGGCCTGAAGGTAATTAATGCTTACTTCCTGAAAGCCGGATAAACCTTTCGAAGACATTTTGAGAAATTCAATTGTTTCATTAATGGTGCTGTCATTCTCTCCAGGCATACCGATGACCAATTGAGTAATCGTGTATACCCCTGCTTCTGCACAAATTTTCAATGCCTTATAATTTTTTTCTTTAGTGGCATTTTTGTCCATAACATTTAAAATTTTATCACTTCCACTTTCAACACCAAAGTATATGGCCGTTAAGCCTACCTCTTTAAGCCGCCTGATTATTGTTGAGTCACGTTGTATTCCTCCATTAAATGTTTGATCGTTGCAATTACATTTTGCACAGGAATAACCCTGTACCCTTTTATCCAGCGATGGCAAAAGGTACATCTATTTATACAGCCCTTAGATGTAAAAATTGTTGCCATCCTTTTATCACGACGGCAAGGTTCATGGGAGCGGGGATCATAAGCAAAATCATACCTTGTCATCGGATCTATCAGATACTGATTGATATTGGAGTACTTATCCAGCAACTCATAATTGGGCTGATGTTCTATGTCTGCATCGCTGGACGCTTTCCTGTATCCTGTAAATTGAGCGTCCCCTCTATGGTCCAAAAAGGCGATTCCCTTGATGTCGTATAATTCCCTGCTTATCGTCTTAAAATCACCATATTTTTCCCAATGTCTGACAAGATCCAACAGCGTTTCCTCTCCCTTGCCTATAACACACACATCTACTTGACATTTCCGAAGAATAACCTCATGGGCGGCAGCCAGATTCCCCCCAAGAATAATCTGCGTATGGGGGGAAACCTTTTTTATGAGATTAACCAGTTTTTTCGTATATAGGTAACTGGTCGACACCACAGCACTTATACCAACAATATCGAATTGCTCCTTCATAAAATATTTTGAAAGCTCATCAACCGAAGGTCTTTGGGCATCGATATCGTAGAACTTCGGGTCATAGCCGCCCTTAATCAGGAAGCCGCACAAGCTTGTGCACGCAACCGGAGGATATGGATCGGGCACAGAACGGATCGGTATATTGCATAGTAAAATTTTCATATTCTGATCGCCTTATGCCCTTCGGAAAACATTGTGATAAATCGTTCGAGCCATCCTTTTCAAATGGAAATTTGACAGCAATATCTTTGCATACTGTTCAAATCTCGTTTTTCGTAAATGAGAATATGTTTCCTTGTAATTATTTCCCAAGTCAACATCGGTTACATCACTGTCATTGTACTTAAAAATACCAAACATATGGATGACTTCTGCGGGACCATGAATTATGCTTCTCAGGCCCGATAACGCGCAATAATGCAGGAAACTCCTGGGGACAAAGTAATACGTATGTGCATTCTGGAGTTGACCCATGTTAAAATTCAGAATATTCGGGACGGCAATATATATTAATCCGTCTCGTTTCAGGTTTTTATAAATGCCCTTGAGAGAGTTTACCGGATTCATTAAATGTTCGAGAACATGATTTATAATAATTATATCGTATGTCCCTTCTATGGCAGAAACGTTGCCTTCAGCCATATTAATTCCATGTTCCATTCCCAGAGAAACAAGGCTTGGACTGTAATCAATCCCTAAAACATGCGCACCTCTTTTGATAAAGGGCAGGAGGTTCCAGCCACCCCCTGCACCTATTTCAAGAACAGAGCAATCAGAGTCGATTGCTTTAATTTTACTTATTTCATCAAATATATGCTGCCCTGTCTCTTCAATATATTTACTTTCATACATATGGAGGTAAGCCTCTGACTCATAACATTTCCTGTATAAATCCGATGAGTAAAAATTGGCATATTCCTTTTGTGTCATACGCGGATTCGATTGAATTAACCCGCACTTTATGCATAAAACTGTTTGCTGCAGCATAGAAAACTTATCTACAGATGCAATCAGATCAAAGGTGGTGGAACCGCAAAGACATGGGACAGATTCGAACTCGATTCTGCCATCTTCAGCTTCTTGGTTGAATTCTTTAGCCAGCTTTCGTTGAGCATCGGTAAGATTTACATATGGTTTTACCGGTGAATGAAATTGCCTGAAAGAAAAAACCTTTTTTTCTATGGTAATATGCGTAATGGTTTTGCTACCTACCAAGCAGACCTGCTACCGCACAGATAGCATTTTTTCTCATTTATCAACATACTCTCCCACTATTTCCTTTTCTACAGCCCTGTCGGCACTCCCCAGAAATCGCAATAACTGCACAGAGGGATTTTATCCCTATTCCCCGCTATATGATGCTTGACCCACTCTTTTCTTTTTGGGCTATTCCATATATCCACTAAAGCAGTTGTCTTGGCGTCTCCAATAACCCCTAATCTTTTCGGATCAAACCTCACACAAGTAGAAGCTTCACCGAGTCTATTAATGGCCATATGATTTAATATTTCCAAACATATCCCTATCTCCGGTACGGTTGGCCTTTTCTGATATTTGAAGCTTCCCAAGGGGTTATGCAATATCCTGGTGGCAACTATTCCATCCAATTTTTCCCACCTTCCCGTATCCACCTTCCCCAGACATCTATAAATCATATGAGGTTTTCTCTTGCCCTTGATCTCCAGAAACTTCTTAACCAGCTCATATTGCTCATCCCCATCCGGGTCGTTTTCTATGACAGATATGGTTATGGTATCCAAATTATCTATGATCTCATCGGCCTTCTCTACTATCAACTTGGCATTGGTATCCACACATTTAATCTGATCCTTGAACAATCTGACCGCGTTTCCGAATTGTGGATAAAGCAGTGGTTCGCCATTGTTATGAAACTGAACTACTATTCCTTCAGGCAGTTGATCAGCTATTTTCTTTACCAGTTCAAAATCCATATCTCCATAATTCATTGCTATTTCCGGATATTCTCTATCTATCTTTCTTCTGCCGCACATCCAGCAGTTTTTGTTACATTTACTTGTCAACTCCAGATGGATACAATATAATCCATTAAAGGAAGCGCTCATTCTGTCCTCACAATATGTTATTTGGTTTAACCGCAGTTGAAAGTAACATGATTTCCTGTGAAAATCTTACAAGTTTACTATATTGTCGTAGGGATCGAGGCGCTATAAATGCTACAATTGAACAGAAGGGCTGGAGATAGGGAAATGACCATAAAAAGGGAAGTTGTCTGAATTTTTCCACTTTTACATCGTCAAATCCGTTGATTAAAAAAATGTCTTTCAAAGAATTAGCGGTAAATGGTGTTCTGTGGGTATAGTCCTCATAAAATGTTTTATAAACGGATTCCCAGTCGGGAACCATTGTAATAACCAGACCGCCCGGTTTAACAATACGATATATTTCCATGACCAGCTTTTCAGGATAATAAAAATGCTCGAGAACTGATTTTGAAAAGATGGCATCGAAAGAATTATCATCGTAAGGCAATGGTTCATTTTCCAGATTTGACTGTAATATTTCAGCTTCAGGACAGACGGATTTCGCTATAGTAGATTGGTCCACCCCGTATCCGTTAAGACCGCACCTGATAAAACCTCTCATGAACTCACCACGGCCGCACCCCAAATCTAAAATCTTACTTCCTTTTGGCAATTTATACCTCAAGGATAGATAGCGGGCTAATTTATCGGGATACTGGGTGAAGGGCCTGTCTTTTTCGTTATATGTTATAGCCACATAATCCCTTTGTGGGTTTACCGAAGACACTACAATACCTCCACCAATTCGACCAAAGTTCCCTCCGGAGCTCTGCAAAAGGTAACTTTTGCATAACCGTCCGGGGATAATTGCGGGGGCGAGTTGAACTGAATTCCCTTATCCTTAAGCTTTTCATACACAAAATTTAGATCATCTACGGTAAATGCTATATGGGAAATCCCTATTTCGCAGATTTCACGCTTCTTTTGCTCTTCGGGATGCGAGTGGTATTTCAATAGTTCTATCATTTGACCGGATGGTGAAGTCATTTTGACCGTTGTAACCTTAACATTGTGCAGCAATAAGATATTATCGATATAATCCCCCGATTCTTCCATCTGTTTTACAATCTGGAAACCGAGAAGATCACGATAAAAATGTAGTGATGTCTCTAAGTCAATAACTACTATGCCTGTGTGGCGGATGTCTTTGATCATTTTGTTTCCTGAATTGTCTCCGCAATTGCCTCATTAAGCACATCAAGACCTTCTTCTAAGGCATCATCCGGTATTGTTAGCGGTGGCCCGATCTTTATTGATTCCCGACCTGTGTGAACGAGAAGTAATCCCTTCTGCATGGCTTTTTCACATACCCGACTCGGGAACAATTCATCCGGTTTACCTGTTTCGGGGTCTTTAAAAATAACACCAGCCAGTAATCCTTTACCAAAAATATATGAAATCCTATCGGGATACTTTTCCTTGAGTGCATTGAGCCGGAGATGGAGTATTTCCCCTTTTCTGGCTGATTCCTCAACCAGATTCCCGGATTCAATTGCCTCTAAATTCGCTAAGCCGGCAGCGCAGCAAAGAGGATTTGCAGAATGCGTGCTGCTCATTGAACCAAATTCGGGCAGATCCATTATCTTTTGACTGCCAACAACAGCAGACAAAGGTAAACTGCCGCTTATCGCTTTGCCGAGGCAGAGCAAATCAGGCTCAACATCATAATGTTGATAAACAAATAGTTTCCCGGTTCTCCCGAATCCACCCTGAATTTCATCAAAGGTAACCAGGCAATCATACTCTTTTGCAAAATCTACAAGTGCTTTAATGTATTCAACAGGATAGAAGATAGCGCCCCATCCCAGGTAAGATTCAATCATAAAACCTGCAATATTATCGAAGTTTAATTCATTTGCTTTTAAAGCCTCCATATCCTCTTGGAAGCGATTCCTCCAGTCATATTGCTTGTTCTGGGTGTCTTCTGCAATCCACGGATAAGGGAAAGGCAAATGATGCATATTCGGGTCTCTGTAGCCAATCCAGGCAGATTTGAGGGGATCTCCCTTGAGCATCTCTGCACCCATAGTTCGGCCATGCATGGCACCCTGAAAAGAAATGATGCCAAGCTTAGTTGGTTTGATAGTTTGGCCGTGCATCCTCATCAATTTTACAGCACATTCAGTCGCTTCGGTTCCGGCGGATAATAAAAAGGCTTTTTCAAATTGAGGAGGTGTTATTTTAATCAGTTTTTTTAAAAACGTTGCACGAATCTGACTGGGGAATGTGTATGTGTGAAGCAGCTTTTGATCCAATGTTTTTTGAAGACTATCAACTATTCTTGGGTTTGCATGACCCGAGTTTGCCAGAAATATTGTAGAGGTAAAATCTATCCAGCAGTTTCCATATGGATCGAAAACCTGAAAACCCTCTGCTTTATCCCACACCACCGGCAGTTGTCCGTGCATGGCTTGTGCTTCGTACTCATCTAATGTATTAAATATCTCCAAACTCTCCGGAGCAGGTATCTTTGTCAGTATTTTTCTGTATGCTGTGTTGACTAAAGTAACAGCAACAGGTTCAAGATTAAATTTCCATCCGGACATTCAGGCCTCCGCGGGGTATTTCTTTTTCATATAATCGAGCAAGGGGCTTCCTTTTTGTACAAGCTCAAATTCAATATATTCAAAATCCTCTATTGTATCTACCTCGCGGCATACCGGAGAGACAAAACCAAGCATTTTCTCTCCGTGCAACATGCCTGTTTCGAGGATGTAAGACGTTTTGAGAATATCTACATATCCATCCGGTATATATACCATTGGAAAAGACTGTCTCGGTTTATTTATGAATTCATTGGAATAGTCAGGGTGTATACTCATAAAATAACCACTATTACCAAGTAAAAACCATTTAAAGGGAGATTCTGAAGCGGGATGCCCGGAGCGAAGCGATGTAGCTTCTACATTCTCTATGAGCGTGGTAACTGCGCTGTCAACAATTACCGGGTCCCGTACAGGAGTTGTGGGCCTAAGATGCACAAGGTATTCGGGTGTTGTTCCTTCGTTGTCTATCATCCAATCAAGCAAATGTCTGACAAAATCATAATCCGTACTATTGTCGCTGGAAATTTCATCGGGCCGTAAAAAAGGCACTTCTGCACCATATTCTCGTGCAATGCCAGCATATTCAGTAGAATCTGTTGACACAATAATACGATCTATGCTGTTTGCCAATTGTGCAGCCGCTATGCTATAAGCAATCAACGGGTGTCCAGCCAATAACTTGATATTTTTGTCAACAACACCTTTAGAACCGGAACGTGCTGGAATCACCGCAACAACGTTTGCCATCATCAACTTCCTCTACCGATGAGATTCAAAGGGAATGTGTGCCCTCAGTTTTTCTGCAATTTTAATTTCTTTATGATTCATAGCAATATTGCCGTTTCCCATTGCCTTTTCAATCTTTCTGATCGCGCCAACAAGTTGACGAAATCCTGCAGCTTCGACGGAAGCTGCCTGATCAGAACCGTACATGGCACGATCAATGGTTATGTGTCTTTCCAGTGACGTAATACCAAGGGCTGCTGCTGCATATGAAACCGCCAGGCCAACCTCGTGCCCGCTGTATCCCACATCACACTTATAGCGATCACGAAGTGTTTTGATACGGTTCAGGTTGGCTTCTTCATCGTCCATTGGGTAAGTCGAAATACAATGCATCAGTTCAAAAGAACAACCTGCATTTCTGAATATCTCTACAGCACGGTCAATATGCCCAGTTTCTGTCATCCCTGTAGAGATAAATGTATGTTTCTTTTCTAAAGCTACCTCTCTGAGCAAGGCTTCATAAACGATCATCGCAGAGGCTATTTTATTGTATTTACAATTGAACTGCCGCAAAAATTTCTGGCTTTCAATGTCCCAAGCAGATGCAAACCATTCAATCCCCTTATGTTTGCAGTATGTATCAATTTCTTTATATTCTTTCAGCCCGAATTCGAGGCCTTCTTTCTGTGCCCGCTGCGTTGCTCCCCAAGGGCTTTCCCGTGGTGAGTCCAACAATTCCTTTGAATACACAAGATCAATAGTTCTTTTCTGAAATTTCACCGCATCGCATCCAACATCCTTTGCAACATCAATCAACTGTTTTGCAATGCCCATGTCTCCGTTGTGATTAATACCTATTTCAGCAATAATAAATATCGGCACATGACCTCCAATTGTAATTATTTTATCTATTTAATAAAAACTCTTTTTCAACAATCTCACAGATGATATGCTCAATGAGCAGGTGCATCTCCTGGATACGAGGGGTATCCGAGGATGGGGTTCTTATGATTATATCGCTATGTGCTGTAATAGCCTTTTTTGTTGTGCCGGTGAGAAGCACGGTCTTTATTACCATTGCCTGGGCGGTCTTGAATGCTTCAAGGACGTTCATTGAACTGCCGCTTGTGCTGATGCCGAGGAGTACATCGCCGCTTTTCCCAAGCGCTTTCACCTGGCGATTGAACACATCATCATAGGAATAGTCATTGGAGATCGATGTTAGAACAGACGTATCTGTAGTTAATGCAATTGCCGGCAATGGTTCTCTGTCTTTATAAAATCTGCACACAAACTCACCTGCCATGTGCTGGGCATCGGCAGCACTTCCGCCGTTTCCGCATATCATGAGTTTATTGCCGGATTTGATGGCATCAACAATTAATCTGGCAGCATCTGCAATTCGATTGAGAACATCATTATTTGAGTTCAACTTTTGTAGATTCTCAATTGTTGTAATGATTCTCTCTTTTATTAAATTTGTATGGCTATCCATTGTTTTACTCTCCATTTCTTATGCTTCTATTCCCCATTCTCCTTTTGCAGTTCATCTATCTCCCGTCTTAACTTCTCATATTCCTCCATCTTTTTCTGCAGAAAAAATTGTGTCTGCTGAATACGAGCGTTAATACCCTTAGGGGTTACTGCATACACATAGGCAGCCTTGTTGTTCGAATTTTTGAATCTCTGCGCCTTTATGTATCCCTTCTGAATAAGCTCTTTAATGATGTAGTTTACACCGCCGAGGCTCAAACCTACCCTCTTCGAAAGGTCACGCTGAGATACGGCCCCGTCAGTAGATAATTCTTTTAATGCCTTAAACTCTGTCTCGTTCATGATTCATGTTTCGCGGGTGTATTCTGGATAGGCTACCGCCGTACCATAACTGGCATCACCTGATAAAAAACGAAAGTTTTTGATCTGTTCAGTCATTGAACGAATAATAATTACAATAAAGCGTTCATAAGTCAAGCATATTTTCAATGGTTTTTCGATAGCATAATTAAATTTCAAAAACCATTTGAATATTGTTGTTGGATTACTTACAATGAGTGATGGCTGATGGCTGATGGCATAAGAAAACCAGGAACTATGAGCTATGAACTAATTTGGGAGATTGATGTGGCTGAATTTCATGAAGCAATAATCATAGGTGGTGGCCCTGCCGGGCTCACTGCCGGAATATACCTCATGAGGGCAGGAATTGATACGCTCCTCCTTGAGAAGGCGATGCCTGGCGGAACCCCTTTAAATACCTGGCATATTGAAAATTATCCGGGTTTTCCGGAAGGCATATCCGGCAGGGATTTGATGGACCGATTTACTGCCCACGCAAAAAATACCGGGCTTTTAATTAAGGAATTTTCTGAGGTGGAGGGGATTTCTCGGAAAGACGAGAGGTTTACCATAAAAACCTCAGAAGCAACCTATGAGTCTATAGGGATCGTGATTGCCACAGGTACAGAGCCGGCTAAAATGGGTATACCGGGCGAGATTGAATTCCTGGGAAAGGGCATTTCGTACTGTGCAACCTGTGACGGTTCTTTCTTCAGGAACCTTGATGTTGCAGTTATAGGCGGAGGGGATGCAGCCATTGAAGAAGGCCTTTCCCTGGCGAATATCGTGAAAAAAGTCTATGTCATCCACAGGCGCGATGCATTAAGAGCTCAGAAAATAATCCAGGACAGGGCGTTCAGGAACAGCAAGATGGAATTTTTATGGAATAAGAAACCTGTTGAGATAGGCGGGAAAGACCAGGTTGAATATATAGCGGTTGAGGATACAAAAACCAAAGAACGTACAGAAGTAAAGGTGGATGGTGTCTTTGTTTATGTGGGCGCAAAACCGAATACCTCTTTTCTCGGAGACCTTGTTGACAGGGACGAGGCAGGATTTGTGCTGACTAACGAAGCTCTTTCGACCAGAACAAATGGATTATACATTGCAGGGGATGTAAGAAAGAAGACATTGAGACAGATCTCTACCGCAGTCGGTGATGGCGCACTTGCTGCCGTGAATCTCGAAAAGTATATTTTAGAAAAAAAGTAAAACGAAAGAAACAGGAAAAGATATGTCACATATAATAAAAGATTTTTTCAGAGGCTCCCTCATATTGGCGGCAGGAATCGTATTAAGCTTTGTAATCTTCATCGTCCTTTTGATTCTCTGGATATTCCTCAACATACTGGGTGCATTGGTCTGGGTATTCTTTGTTGTTTTCCTTTTTCTGACCACAGTCTGGTTAATCGGCTACATCTACAGAAAAATAAGAGAATAACACTATATATGAACATTGTGGACACAGGAAACTCCTGATGAAGCAGATTTTCATTTTCATATGCTTGCTCTTCCCCTTTTTTAACGCTTATGCCGGCGACAGGATCGTCATTTACCGGATGGGCGGCAAGGATCAGGCAGTCTGGGGTCTTTTGAAGAAATCTTTTGACAGCAAAGGCTATAATGTGAGTATCTATGAGAAGGCAGATAATATTGACAGACATCTTGAAACTATAAACAGGATAAATAAAACAAACGCCTCACTCATGCTCGCTATGGATTTGCGGACAAGCGAGAAGGCAGATGTGCTTATTGCTTTTACAGATGCGAAGAAGGGTACAGGAAGGTTTCTTACAATTGAAGAGGTTACGGGCCAGCATATCGATAATTCAATGATACTTGCAAAAGAAGTTGCAACATCATTCGGGAAACGAGCGAAAGGGCTTTCCCTCTTTCCACTCCTCGGGGTTGATATGCCTGGTATTTTTATTAAAATTGAGTGTACAAATGAGCAGGCAAATGAAATGCTTAATAAATTGCATGAAGGTATCCAGAAGTTCATGAAAAGAGGCCAGTAAAATGAGAAATAACGGAAGACCAAATGACAAGATACGGGAACTGAGAATAACCAAAAACTTTTTGAAATATCCGGAAGGTTCAGTCCTTGTAGAGATGGGAGATACAAAAGTGATATGTGGTGTGAGCATTGAAGAGAAAGTGCCGCCGTTTCTGAGGAATTCCGGTAAGGGATGGCTGACTGCTGAATATTCGATGCTACCGCGGGCTACCCAGTCGCGGTCTACCAGGGAAGCAGTGACCGGACGGGTGGGGGGAAGGACCCACGAAATTCAGAGACTTATAGGGAGGGCGCTCCGCGCTGTTCTTAACCTTGATGTTATCGGTGAACGGACCATATGGATCGACTGTGATGTGATCCAGGCAGATGGCGGAACAAGGACTGCGAGTATCACCGGTGGATATGTGGCCCTTGTTGAAGCTCTATGGGCCATGAAGAAAAGAGGAACCGTCGAAAAGATACCCCTGCGTGATTCTGTAGCAGCAATAAGTGTAGGGCTCGTGAATGGCCAGATTATGCTCGATTTGTCCTACGAAGAGGACTCGAGGGCTGATGTAGACATGAATTTTGTCATGACAGGAAAAGGCTTATTAATAGAAGTTCAGGGCACAGCCGAAAAAACGCCATTCACAAAAGAACACTTCGATACCATGTACCAATATGCATTGAAGGGCATAAGCGAAATCACGAGACAGCAGAAGGTCATGCTTGGCCCGCAGTTCCCGGCAGTATAAAATTTTAGCTATAATTATGAGAAGCATTATCGTCGCCACAACAAATAATGGAAAATTTGAAGAGATAAAGAACGTCCTTGCACAGGAGTTTGATGCATTCTATTCGTTGCGTGATTTTCCCGAGAAGATTGAAATTGAAGAAGACAGCCTGCTATACGTGGAAAATGCTATAAAAAAGGCAAGGAAGATAGGAGAAAGGTTCGGACTCTATACAATCGCCGATGACTCAGGCCTTGAAGTGGAGGCGCTTGGAGGCAGACCGGGTGTCTGTTCTTCCCGCTACGGAAAAAACGATGACGACCGGATTAACAGGCTACTTGACGAATTGAGAAACGTGCCGTGGGAAAAAAGAAGCGCAATTTTTAAGGCCTATATCGCCTGCTATATCCCGGAAAAGGAAATCAGTTATGTCTTCTATGGACACCTGAAAGGGATTATCGGTTTTGAAAGAAAAGGTGAAGGCGGGTTTGGCTATGACCCTGTTTTTTTTGTCCCCGGATTGAATAAATATGTGGCTGAGCTCACGAGGGAGGAGAAAAACAGAGTGAGCCACAGAGGCAGGGCATTACAGGCATTCAAAGATTTTATCAAAGGTGATTTTTTCAGTAACTCCAGAGCGTTAAACCTGTAACATATATAATGGTCCCAGCGAGTTTCGAACTCGCGTTACCGGCGTGAGAGGCCAGCGTCCTAGGCCACTAGACGATGGGACCAGTTAAGGAAAGAATAGTATCAGATATCATTGAGATTTTCCAGTGAAAAATTGGCAAAGCATCTCCCTCTTACATAATCATGTTCGTTACCGCATATCTGCCGGCTGCCCGGTTGCAGCGAGGACACTGCTCCAGACCCGTCCGTCAGGGTCTATTTTTTTGCGCCGGGACACGGCGAGCGGGATGGGGACATAAGTGAACTCACCCTGCCAGTGACCTACGACCATATTGGTGCACCCTGTCATGCCGGCGTGTACTGCGTTATGCCCAAGGAGGAGACAGAAAACCGCATCATTCGCATCAGCAGGGACACTCCTGATAATATAGCTTGGATCAATGTACTTCAAATTCATCTCCATACCGATCTTGCTGAAACGTTCCTTAATCTTGTCCCTCAGAAATATGCCAATGTCATTAAAACGTGTGTTGCCCGAGGCATCACGTTCCCGGGGTACCTCCAGGAGGTACTGACCTGCACCCTCTGCAGCAACAACAACAGCATGACCTCTATTGCGGAGACGCTTCTCGAGGGCATCGAGAAAAACCTCAAGAGAAAAAGGGATCTCCGGGATAAGACAGAAGTTCACTTCGTTGTCTGCAAGGACGGCATAGGCAGCAATAAAACCGGAATCGCGTCCCATGAGCTTCACAAGCCCCACACCGTTACGGGCCCCGTATGCCTCACTGTGTGCAGAAGCGATTGCCTTCCGTGCTTCGGAGCCGGCAGTCATGAACCCGAAAGACCTGTCTATGAAAGAGACATCGTTATCGATAGTTTTTGGAATACCAACTATAGCAATCCTGAGCCCCCGGCGGCTGACCTCCTCACTGATGGCACGGGCTCCGCGCAACGTGCCGTCCCCCCCAATGGTAAAGAGAATCCCGATGTTCATGCGTTCCAGGGTATCCACCATCTCTGATATATCCTGTGGCCCGCGGGACGACCCGAGGAACGTGCCGCCAAATTTATTGATGCCGCCCACTGATTGCGGGGTAAGTTCGAGGGGCGTATGGCCATAATGAGGAACAAGCCCTTCAAAACCGTAAAGGAAGCCATAGACCTTACTTGCACCGTAATGATGGTAAAGGCTCATAACGATAGCCCGGATCACATCATTCAGCCCCGGGCAAAGCCCGCCACAGGTTACAATGCCACATCGTAATTCAGCGGGATCAAAGAATATTCTTTCCCTCGGACCTGCAACCTCCATGGCCGGGGGCTCTTTACCGGCATCAAAAAACACCCTGATATCTGCAGGGTCATTATGGTAGATCAGACGCTGAGCATCGCTTGTGAATCGCATACCGGCAAGTGGCGACAATATGCGACACTCACCAAGCCTCTCTATCCCGAAATCCAATGTGGTGTTTTCCATAGGACACTCCTTATGCTTTGAAAAAGGTCGTTCCAACGCCGCGGAGGTCTCTTACCGCCTGTTTTACCCTTTCTGCCATTGCGGTTTCTGCCAGCGCCATATAAGAACGCGGGTCGTATGCCTTTTTGCTTCCCACTTCGCCATCCACTTTTAAAACCCCATCGTAGTTTTTCAGCATGTGGTCAGCAATGGCACGGGTAAAGGCATACTGTGTGTCAGTATCGATATTCATCTTTACCACACCGTAGTCGATGGCTTCCCGTATCTCCTCGAGTTTGGAGCCCGATCCCCCGTGGAACACGAGATCAAAGCGGGCATCCTTTCCGTAAGTCTTTTCAACGGCGTCCTGGCAATCTTTCAGGATCGAAGGTTTAAGCTTCACACTGCCAGGCTTATATACACCATGAACGTTTCCGAATGTTGCCGCAAGCAGGTAGCGTGCGCCCTTGACAGCATTCAACCGGCGGGCAACTTCAAGCGTGTCTTCCGGGGTAGTATAAAGCCGTGCAGCCCCGCTGGCCTTGATTCCGTCCTCTTCTCCCCCTACTGCGCCCACTTCTATTTCGAGGAACAATTCGCTTTTATGGAAGCGTTCCAGTAATGGAAGGGATATGTCGAGGTTTTCTTTCAAAGGAAGGGCGCTCCCATCAAACATATGGCCGGTGAAAAGGTTAGGCAATCCCGCAGCCCGGCGCCTTTCAGTCTCCTCAACAAGGGGAATCACATAACTATCCAGTACATCGGCCTGGCAGTGGTCTGTGTGGAGCGCAACGAAGATGGGGTAATGTGCGGCAACGCGGTGCACATGCTCTGCAATAGAAGCAGCGCCAAGGGGCATGCTCTTCAGATATGTGCCGGAGGCATGGGCAGCGCCGCCGGTGGATATCTGTATGATACCGTCGCATTGGCTCTCTGCAAGTCCCTTTAATACTGCGTTGGCTGTTTGGAGAGATGTTACGTTAATGGCAGGATAGCAGAAATGGAGTTCCCTGGCCCTGTCAATCATGGCACAAAAAGTTGCGTAATCAGCTACTGGCATAAAAACCTCCTTTTATTCAATTTTCAAACTTGTCCACCCACAAGTGGGTACCCGGCTTCGGACATAAAAATTGACCTTAATGCGATCTGGTCGCAGGGTTTACCGGAAAGAGGTATGAAAAGGATTCTTGATAACGATCCCTTTTATCTTTTGCTTGTCGGAAAGGTCCTCTGAAAGGATAGTCGTCGCTCCCCCATCGATAGCCGAGGCAATAATCAAAGAGTCCCAGAATGAATACAGATGCTTATGGTGGATATCAATGGCTTCCAATATCAATGTGCCATTGGTAACTACCGTTTTCCATTTCAGGAAATCTTTCACGATTTCTTTCGCTGTCGTTGCATCCATAGGTTTTGCTATTTTCCTGGTCACCGTTACAAAAAATTCCTGCAAAACCTGGGTGCTGATCAGGCCATTGCTGGTATCCCAGAGGTCTTTCAATATTTTCTTCGTTATAGCGTATTTTTCTCCGGCAGAGGTGTCGTATCCGTATACCAGAATGTTGGTGTCTACGAATATCTTAGCATCTTTCATAGAGTGCTTCCCTCAAAATAGAAATTTTCCCCTGTGTACCAAGGTCAAAACCATTTTCCATAAAGGCAATCTGCCTTTTTTTAGCCCTCTGGTAACCCGTTTCCTCTCTGACCTTTTCCTCCAGGGTCTCCCGCAAAAGATCGCTCAACGACTTGTCTTTCATAATTGCCAGGGTTTTAGCTTTCTTGATGAGAGACTTGGAAAGTGACAAAGTGACATTCTGTTTATCCATAACGGTCTCCTTTTAGTTTCACATTATTATGTGTACCACATATTTCCGGAATATGTCAATCCTGTGTATTCCTTTGTTATCCGTGTTAAAAGAAGATTTTTCATTTACGTAAATAGTTGCAGTCAGCTTTCCAGATAATAGTGCCTGATGGGTTTCAGGTCGTCATCCAGTTCGTAGACAAGGGGTTTGCCTGTCGGGATTTCGAGCGCAGGTATCTCGTCATCGCAAATATTATCGAGATATTTTACCAGTCCCCGGAGGCTGTTTCCATGCGCCGCAACAATAGCACGCTTACCTGCCCTGATAACCGGTTCTATTGCTTCATGCCAGTAAGGCAGGACCCTCGCTATAGTATCTTTCAGGCTTTCAGTTACCGGGATGTCCTGTTGGTTGAGGTCTTTGTATCTCGGGTCGCTACCCGGGTAGCGTTCATCAGTCTTTTCAAGAGATGGCGGCGGGACATCGTAACTTCTCCTCCATATGTGCACCTGCTCTTCCCCGAATTTTTGTGCCATCTCCGCTTTGTTGAGTCCCTGCAAAGCGCCGTAATGCCTCTCATTCAATCGCCAGGATTTATATACAGGTATCCACATGAAATCCGTCTCTTCAAGGACAATCCATAAGGTAGCGATAGCCCTCTTTAAAACAGAGGTAAAGGCAATATCAAACATATACCCCTCTCTCTTTAATATTTCTCCTGCCTGTCGCGCCTCTTCAACACCCTGCCCCGACAGATCAACATCTGTCCAGCCCGTAAACCTGTTTTCCTTATTCCATTCACTCTGCCCGTGCCGTATTAGAACAAGTTTTGTCATGCTATTCTCCTGAAGGTTTACTTGATGCAATCCATTATAATATGTTCATGTAAAGTCGGCAATAAATTTGCGTTATGTTTTTTAAATTTTCATGCCGAACATCGGCCCCTTGACCCCTCGGCCTCTTCAATAAATACAATATTAAAGTGTCACAGCAAATGTGTATTGACATTCATTGATGTGCATAGTATAAAGGGTGTATGGTTTACATAAACAGACAAATAGAGTCAAAAGTAAGAGATTTACTCAATACGTTTCCGAGCCTCGCCGTAACAGGTCCCCGGCAATCGGGCAAATCAACGTTGCTCATGCATACATTGAAGGAATACAGGTATGTAAGTTTTGATGACCCGCTCATAAGAGAACAATCCATTTCTGACCCGCATTTTTTCCTTGATTCAATGGGCGAGAAGGTCATTATTGATGAAATCCAGTTATCTCCGCAGATTCTGTCATATATCAAGATGAGGATAGACAGGGAAAGAGATAAAAAGGGCGTCTATGTCTTTACAGGTTCGCAGCAATTTCCCCTGATAAAAAATTTGGGGGATTCTTTGGCGGGGAGGATTGCACTGCTTGATTTGCTTCCCTTTTCTGTAAATGAAAAAAAGGCGGCGCTGCCCATAAAAGACACACTCGATTATTTTGTTGACGCATGTTTACGGGGAAGCTATCCGGAAATTGTAGCAGATACTTCGATTGAATCAGGCAATTGGTATAGCTCTTATATACAGACATATCTCGAACGGGATGTAAGGAACATATACAACATCGGAAATTTAAGAGATTTTCAGCGATTCATGCAGCTTTTGGCGGGCAGATGCGGACAGATATTGAACCTGTCCACTTTTGCAGGCGATATAGGGGTAAGCGTTCCAACGATTAAATCCTGGTTGTCCGTACTTGAAGCGAGCCGGATTATTTACCTTTTAGCCCCTTATTATAACAACCTCGGGAAACGGATTGTGAAGGCGCCGAAGGTCTACTTTCTTGATTGTGGTCTCGTATGCCACCTTGTAGGGCTGAGAAGCAGGGAACATTTGCTGAACGGCCCGATGGCGGGTGCGCTCTTTGAAACGTTTTGCATTCAGGAGACCGTGAAGCTTTTCTTTAACAAAGGAGAAAGACCACGACTCTACTATCTGAGAACAAATAATAACCTTGAAATTGACCTCCTGATTGAGGGGGCAGCACAGACACTCATACCTGTTGAAATCAAGTTCAGCAAGACACCGGCTTTGTCCATGGGGTCAAATATTGCACGTTTTAAAAAAACGTTTTCAATGCTGCCGGTAATGCAGGGAATCATTCTCTGTCTCACCGGCAAATCAACCCCTTTGAGTCCGGAAATCACTGCAATGGGTTTTGATGATTATAGCGAGGCGATCAGACAGTGAGGATTGCGGAAATGAAGGCAGTGAATAGTGAATAGTTAAAGACATTTTATCAAGCGCGTTGCTCCTTTCCCCTTTCAGCTTTGAGCTATTAGCCTCACCGCTCCACGCTCTGTGCCCTATGCTCATCCTCCCATGGATCAGGCCAAAGGGATACTCGCATATATTCAGGCAAGACATCCTGACAAAGGATATTATGTGCAGGGGGTTATGAGTGAGTTGATACGCTACAAGCTGAAGCCTGATGACCTGTCCGATGAATTGGTACCAACAGTTGGTACCATTTTAGAGATCACCGGAAAATCAGTAACGACGCTGCATAACGGCATTTCCCTTTTAAAACTTCCTCCTGAGATTCAGACAGCAATCCGGGCGGAAAACCTCCCTGTTTCCCAAGGGTATCTCTTTGCTGCCAACCTCGATTGCCCGGATCGCGATAAGATTTTTGAGGCCATCACGAAGACACCCGTCACCAATGCCGCCCTGAATAATCTGCTTACAGCGTACAAGAAGGTAAAACCGGAACCGGGCGTCATAAGGCTCCCATCCATGACAAGACAGGTTGCCGTCTTACGATCCGTAGAGTCACACATTGAGATGGGCGCCAAAAAATACACAAAACCTGACCGTCAGGCGCTTCTTGATGAACTGCGGGTTTTCTGTGCTTTAGTGGAACTGCGGATACCGATTGCCCCGGAACCTGTGCCGGAAAAGAAAAAGCCCCCTCAGGTGTGAAAAAGGCAGTGAATAGTAGATAGTGAATAGTTAAAAAGGCAGAAAAGATGAAATGTTGTGAATGGTGAATGGTGGATAGTGGAAACCCGTGAAGCGTTATATGTGAAGTGCGAAGCGTGGAAAAACGAGATACGGATTTAAAAATATGGTACAAGAGTCTTGCCCCCGAACGGGGGAATGACAATGAGCTTGATAAAATGTTTTTAACTGTTCACTATTAACTAACGACTATTCACTGAAGTATCCGCAATCCGTACGGTTTAATCCTGCCGAAGGCGGGACAATGGGATGGGGGGAATAAGTAATTCTGTAATAGGGTTTTCACTTGTAAATTAATTAAAATTAAAGGAGAATTAAGAAAAGCCTGTTTGCGGCTCGCATCCTCTGGGGGAAATGGGGTCTTATCTTTATGAAAAAAGAAATTCTTTACATCGCTCTTATAAACATTTTTATCGGAATGTGCGTTTCTTTCCTGCTAAAGGGCAGTATCCTCGCCGTCGTTCTCATCGTCATCGGGATCGGCACGATCATTTTCATTGAACGAAAATGGGTTTACGAAAACGTTTTCAGAAGGAACAAACGGTACGCCGCGGTGGGATATTCCTTCCTGGCCGCCTTGATGATGGTTTTTCTAACTTTGATCACCTTGCCGAGCCGCGATACATCCCACATTATCAAGCTGGTGAACGGGTTTTTGGAGGATGTCACGTCGGGTGATTATCGGGGCGCTTACGAACAACTCTCCGAGGTGTCGAAAAAGGCATATACCCTGAAGGATTTCACCAATGATCATGTGGAAAATCGCATCAAGGTCCAGAATTTCAGAATCGATGAGGTCATCTTCAACAAGTATGACAAAAGGAAAGCCGTGGCAGTGGTCTCAAGCCCCTTCACGCTCTATAATCGCGAAACGCTGAACCTGGAGATGATCAAGGAGGAGAAGGGGTGGCGGATCGTTTTCAGCAGGACCATCTTCCACCCCAACGGCTCCGGCCAGGGGAAAAGTAAAAAGCGGGGGGACCCCATCACTAATTTCTTCAGGAAGCTCTTTTGACGAGACCCTCCCCACATTTTTTCTATTGCAAGGTAATGGATTCCTTGATAAAATGACATCATCCCCCCCTTGAAGAGCAGGGGTGGGTGGGGGGTATTACTTCAGATTAGTAAAGGAGCTGGGAGGTCACGATGGTTAAGGCAAAAAATAATGTTGATGTTCTTGAAAAATGCCAGACGGGCATCAAGGGTCTCGATGAGATCACGATGGGAGGGCTTCCGAGAGGCAGGCCAACCCTGATCTGCGGCGGTGCGGGTTCCGGTAAAACGCTTTTCGCCATGGAGTTTCTCATGCGGGGCGCCCTGGATTATGGAGAACCCGGGGTGCTTATGACCTTCGAGGAGACGCCGGAGGATCTCGCGAAGAACTTCATCTCCCTTGGTTTTGATCTCCATGGC
>JAPLKA010000069.1 GCA_026388315.1 Pseudomonadota bacterium
AGCCCCCTCAGGTGTGAGCAGGCGAGAAGAACCGAACCGGCGAGACGGCGTATCGGCGCCTGTCCACCAAGACGCTTGCTGTGAAGGTGGGAAACGGTGATGAAGGCAGTGAATAGTGAATGGTGCGGAGAGTGAAAAAGGCAGTGAATAGTAGATAGTAGATAGTGAATAGTTAAAAAGGCAGAAAAGATGAAATGCTGTGAATGGTGAATGGTGGATAGTGGAAACCCGTAAAGCGTGACTCGTGAAGCGGGGATACTGGATACCGATGAAGGCGGTGAATTGTGAGTATGAGCGGAGAAAAACGTCTTGCCGTCACCTTCCTCGTAACAGTTTTTATCCTGGCAGGAGAGGTGGTTGGCGGCTATTTAAGTAACAGTCTGGCCCTTTTAAGCGATGCCGGACACATGGTTACCGATGCCCTGGCCATAGCCCTGGGCCTTGTAGCTGCCCGTATCAGCAAAAAACCATCGGACAGGAACGCCACCTTCGGATATCAGCGGGTCGGCCTCCTGGCGGCGCTCATCAACGGACTGAGTTTGCTTGTCATCGCCATCTTTATCTTCTACGAATCTTATGAACGCTTGTTCTCCCCACCACAAATCGATATCCCCGTTATGCTCGGCATCGCTGTCCTTGGCCTTGCGGGAAACATCGTTATGGCATTTATCCTCGGTCACAGCCATGAAGACCTCAACCTCAAAAGTGTATGGCTCCACGTCCTCGGCGACACCCTCTCTTCGGTAGGGGTGATCATATCAGGCATTATTATCTATTTCACCGGCTGGACCTATGCAGACCCCATCGCAAGCGTCCTTATCGGAGGCATTATCATATGGGGTGGTGTGCGGCTGGTGCGTGATACAATCTCTATTTTTCTTAACTTAACCCCCAAAGGCTTCAATGTGGAGATGCTGGCACAAAAAATTACCGACATGCCGGACGTAGTAGATATCCACGATGTCCATCTCTGGCCTTTAGCGCATAATCATGTTGCCTTCTCAGCCCACGTGCTGGTAGACGACAAGACCCTGAGTGAGGTTGAAACAACAAAAAAGAACATCGAAGAGATGTTGAAAGAAAACGGGATAGATCACAGCACGCTGCAGATCGAGTGCAGGTGTGTGACCTGCGACAACAACCTTTACTGCCAGTCGAAACCTGACGAGCCTGGTGAGATGCACAACCACTAATCCGGAGACACGAGAGGATGCTATTGACAGTGTTTTTGTTTGTTGGTATATTTGCCAACAAACAAAAGAGGTATCACGCCAGTGCGTCGCGATGAGCGGTCAGATGTTTCTTCGACGTTATCATACAAAGGAGGACAATGATGGATAAAACAAAAGTTCTGTTCGTATGTGTTCATAATGCAGCGAGAAGTCAGATGGCAGAGGCATTCATAAACCACCTCTGCGGTGATAGATTCATTGCTGAAAGCGCCGGACTCGAACCGGGGGTACTGAATCCTCTTGTCGTGGAGGCGATGAAAGAAATCGGTATTGATATATCAAATAACACAACAAAAAGTGTTTTTGATTTCTACACACAGGGGAAGCTCTACCGCTATGTCATTACGGTCTGTGACCAGACAAGCGCAGAACAGTGTCCCTTATTCCCCGGTATCACTGCAAGGTTTCATTGGTCTTTTGAAGATCCGTCGAAATTTACCGGAAGCCACGAAGAGCAGCTCCGGCAAACAAGGGAAGTGCGGGACCGGATCAGACTGAAGATAGAGGAATTCTGCAAGGAAATGAGCAATAATTAAAAGAGGTTAAAGGAGGCATGGTGCGGTTGAGTTACAAAGGAAGATTGATAGCTGTTACGTTTCTTATTGTCATCATAATGGGTATATGCTTTTCAACGCCTGTTGGCGCACAGGGCAAGGGCGTAAAGGCGCCAACTCCTGCAAAGTCGTTTCCCCGTCTTGTTGATCTCGGGGCTAAGAAATGTATCCCCTGCATCATGATGGCCCCTATTCTGGAAGAACTGAAAAAGGAGTATAAAGGCATAGTTCAGGTTGACTTTATCGATGTCTGGGAAAACCAGAATGCCGGGCAGAAATATGGAATCCGTGCCATTCCGACACAAATTTTTTACGATGCCTCAGGAAAAGAGCTCTACCGGCACATGGGTTTCATGTCAAAAGAGGCGATTCTCGCCAGATTTCAGGACCTAGGCATGCTGCCCGGCAAAGATTCGAAGAAAGGGAAATAGCAGTTATGCTGGAAACCCTTTTCATGTCATTAAGCAGGGCCATTGAAGGCAGTCCCGCAGTAGCCCTCGCGGCTTCATTTGTCTGGGGCATACTCAGCATCCTCTTAAGCCCCTGCCACCTCGCAAGCATACCACTCATTGTGGGATTCATTGACGAACAGGGCAGAATCTCGACGAAACGGGCCTTTATGATCGCCACGCTCTTTGCGGTGGGCATCCTGATCACCATCGGTGTCATCGGTGCAATCACCGCTGCGACAGGGCGCATGATGGGTGATCTCGGACGATTCGGTAATTATTTCGTTGCCATTATCTTCTTTCTTGTGGGACTTCACCTCCTTGACATTATACCCATGCCATGGAGCGGCCCGGGGCAGGTGGGTCTGAAACGGAAAGGCGCTTTAGCAGCATTCATTCTGGGTCTTGTCTTCGGCATTGCCCTCGGCCCCTGCACCTTTGCCTATATGGCTCCCATGCTTACCATTACCTTTCAGCTTTCCTCCACAAACCTTCTCTATGGTATTGCCCTCCTCCTTGCCTATGGTGTCGGCCATTGTTCGGTTATTGTCGGCGCCGGAACATTCACCGAAGTAGTCCAACATTACCTCAACTGGAATGAACGTTCCATCGGCGCAAAAGTTGTAAAAAAGGTCTGCGGTGTCCTTGTCATACTGGGAGGGTTCTACCTTATCTACGCGACATTGTAGAGATCTATTTAAACGGTTCAAACAGCCCGAAATACTTGAACGGCTTTATCGGCTTGAACGGCTTGCTTAGAGCCTCCCCCTCTCGCCCGAAAGCATCTCCTCTTGCCACGGTGCCTTCCGTTGTATCGTATATGGAGTGATATTTTTATTTTGCAATTATGGAGTGATATAATTATATTGTAAAAACAGGCATTTTATTCAACATTGCCAAAAACGAACTATGACTATGAAATATATTACACGAACTGTTTGGGCTTTATCGCTTGTAAGCCTGTTCACCGACACGGCAAGCGAAATGCTTTACCCCATAATGCCGATTTATTTAAAGAGCATTGGCTTTTCAATTGTCCTCATCGGAATACTCGAAGGTGTCGCAGAAGCAACAGCAGGACTGAGTAAAGGATATTTCGGGAAACTTTCTGACAACTCAGGAAGACGAGTAGTTTTCGTGCAAACAGGCTATGCGTTAAGCGCTATTTCTAAACCGATGATGGGATTTTTCATCTATCCCCTTTGGATTTTCTTTGCACGAACCACTGACCGATTCGGGAAAGGAATACGAACAGGTGCGAGAGATGCAATCCTTTCTGATGAAGCAACACCTCAAACAAAGGGGAAAGTTTTTGGCTTTCACCGTGCCATGGATACCTTTGGCGCAGTATTAGGACCTGCACTTGCGTTGCTCTATCTGTATTTTTATCCCCAGGACTACAGGACATTATTTTTTATTGCATTTATTCCCGGACTTATTGCTGTATTTGCATCGTTATATCTTAAAGATAAAAAACAGACAACTTTAACAGAAAAAAATGTAATATCGTTCTTTTCCTTTCTTAATTATTGGAAAGGAAGCCCGTTGATATATCGCAAAGTTGTTATCGGGCTATTGACGTTTGCGTTGTTTAACAGCTCGGACGTGTTTCTCTTATTAAAAGCTAAAGAGTCAGGGCTAAGCGACACAATGGTAATTGGCGTCTATATTTTCTACAACCTTGTGTACGCTTTATGTGCCTTACCAATGGGTATTATTGCAGACAAAGTTGGTTTAAAGAAGATTTTTATCATTGGGCTTACGTTATTCGCAACGGTATATTTTGGAATGTCAGTTAATGCCAATATCTATGTTTATTTTGGACTATTTTTTCTCTATGGCATTTATGGAGCCGCAACAGAAGGAATTTCCAAAGCATGGATCAGCAACATTACCGATAAGAAAGATACAGCAACGGCAATAGGAACATATTCAGGTTTTCAGAGCGTCTGCACGATGTTAGCAAGTTCATTGGCAGGGCTGATCTGGTATCAATTTGGAGCAACTGCTACATTCATCACCACAGGCATTGCAACATTATTAGTCGTCTCTTATTTCTTAATTGCTATCCCAAGTCCAGTGGCAGACAAAACAGGGATTAATGCATAAATCAGGAGGCCACGGTGAAAACTGAGTGTAACCATGCAGAAAGACCCTTCTGGTGTCTCCTCAAAGAAGCTCTGTATATCGGTGCTGTTGGCTATGGCGGTCCGGCGGTTCTGGCATTGGCAAAACAAAGGTTGGTGCACGAAAAACACATAATAGAGGAAAAGGATTTCATGGATGCACTGGCGCTTTCACAGGTTCTTCCGGGCGCCATCGGCGTTACGTTAATGGGGCGCATCGGCTATCAGGTGAAGGAACTATGGGGCGCCATTCTTGTGCCTGCCGTCTTCGCACTGCCCTCGTTGGTCTTTATCATTTTCCTGTCCTGGGCTTATTTTCGTTTTGGAAATCTGCCCTTTGTCAAATCTCTGTTCACAGGTCTGGGGGCTATGGTGGTTGCCTTGCTCGCAAACGCATCGCTCCTTATCGGCAAATCAGTCTTCGGGAAGATAACATTCAAAGATTACAAGGGATTTTCCATATCAGCGTTCACCTTTACCGGTATTTACATTCTTCACTTCAATGTGCTGTGGCTGATTATGTTTTCCGGACTCCTCGGATTTCTCTTTTTCTATTTCACCGGCGAATTTGAAGATATTCCCTCGCAAGAAGGCGGCACGGTCATGCCGTCTCAGGCTATCGGGACACTTGCAGCCCCGCAACGCCATGTTAAACGGTACATTCCGGTCATCATCCTTTTTTTTATCGCAGGTTTTATATGTTTATTGTCCCCAAGGGCCGTTGAAATCGCCAATACTTTTCTTAAAATTGGCGCGCTGGGGTTCGGGGGAGGGTTTACCGCCATCCCGCTTATCAAGGGCGTTGTCGTTGATCAATTACACTGGGTGAATGAGATGCAGTTCCGTGATGGCATTGCACTGGGTCAGATTACCCCTGGGCCGGTATTTATCACCGCTGCTTTTATCGGCTACCATGTTGCAGGTATCATTGGGGCCTTTATGGCAGCGCTGGCAATTTTTACGCCATCTGTAACCGCTATCGTTGTTTTGAGCAGAATCCACAGCAGAGTGCGTTCACTCAAGGCCGTCCGCGTAGTGATCAAAGGATTCCTGTCCGGTTTTTTTGGGCTGCTGATCGCAGTGACCTTGCAATTTGGATTCAATTCCCTTGTTGACTGGAAAACATGGACCATTTTTCTTGTTGCCTTGTCGTACCTGTTTTTCCTGAAAAAAGATACAATCTGGCTGATACTGGGAACAATAGCCGTTTCTCTATTCCTTTTCCGGTTACCATGAAAAAATCACATTTACACGGCCCGTTTACGGCGAACAAAACCTTGAATGCCCAGCAAGCCCATTGGGAAAAGACGTTTTTAGAAAGGGGCGACATGTTTGGTCTCGAGCCAAGTTACGCTGCCCGCAGGGCGTCAGAGGCATTCAAGGGAAAAGGCGGCATTAAGATTCTGGAACTTGGCGGTGGTCAGGGACGCGACACCCTCTTTTTTGCAGGCGAGGGTTTCCGGGTTAATGTACTTGATTACAGCAATGAGGGGCTTAAAGCAATCAGGGAAAAGTCGCAAAAACTTGGAGTCTCACAATCCATTGTAACACTACTGCATGACATCAGACAAAACCTTCCCTTTGAGGATGAATCCTTTGACGGTTGTTTTTCCCACATGTTCTACTGTATGGCCCTTACAACGGCTGAGCTTGAATTCATCTCGCAGGAAATCCGCCGTGTATTGAAGCCTGAAGGGTTGAATATATATACCGTCAGAAATACCAACGATGCCCATTATCAAACAGGCATCCACCGGGGCGAGGACATGTGGGAGGTTGGTGGTTTCACTGTACACTTCTTCAACAGGGAGAAGGTGGAGCATCTTGCTGAAGGCTATACGATAACAGGCATTGAGGAGTTCGAAGAAGGCAATCTTCCCAGAAGACTTTTTCTGGTGACCCTCAAAAAGGACAGAAATGTTTCCAATACAATAAAAAGTCCCCGCAGTAAGAAGCCGGGAAAACAACAGGAGGAAACATAATGAAGATATCCGAGGCAATTACTTAAACGAATTCTGTTTGCAGTTGACAGAACAGTTATGCGTAAATGTATGTTTGAAAAAAATCATGAGCAATATGCAAATGTTATCAGGTGCTGGCGAGAAAAGGGGTACATGTGAAATGTGCTAAATCGGGTTGTGGATGATCGTTCCATCCTTCCTGACTGGAAGGCCTCCCGGGACGTGTCATTGACATCTGTAATTCATACTGGTAAGATACTTTACAGTAAAGAAGTAGGATAGGAGGAAAGTATGCAAATTACAAAAATCAGCCCAAAAAGACAGATTACAATTCCAAAGGAGATATGTAAAAAGCTGAATTTAGAGACTGGGGACTATTTAGAGGTTGATACGATCAATGAAGGGATTGTGCTCATTCCAAAGAAGCTTATTTCCAGAGACCAGGAGTGGTTCTGGTCAAAAGAATGGCAGGCAAAGGAAAAAGAGGCGGATGAAGCCATTTCCAGATGTGAGGTATCTCAGATTTTTGAAAATGCTGACGATCTCATAAAACATCTCAGGCAACAAAAGTGAAAATACAGACCACCAGACCATTTGATAGCGATTATGCATCATTGCCTGGACCAATCAAAGACAGGGCAGATAAACAGTTTGTTTTGCTCCTCGCCAATCCTCAATATCCTTCATTGAGGATTAAAAAAATCAAAGGGCATGCGAATATATGGGAAGGAAGTATAACAAAGAATTACCGCTTCACCTTCCAAATTGTTGGAGAGATTTACCTCTTAAGAAGGATAGGCACCCACGATATCCTCAAGACACCATAATGTCCCTCAATCTCCCGTCAAAAACAATCAAAGAAAAAGTGTAATAACAAATCTCTTTACCGTTCCCTGAAGTATTATTGACAAATTTTGATAAGTATCTTACCATGTGAAGGATGCTCAAGAAGAGGTTGATAGGTGGATAAAAGACGGAATTATTTGTTTATATACTCCATGGTAATGTTTTTCTGCTTTGCCTTTTTCCTTCATGCAGGGTATGCCGATGACAGCGGCTGCATAAAATGCCATACAAACGAACAGGCGCTGAAAACACTTCATGAACCGGTAAAAATCGACACCTCTGAAGGAGAGGGGTGAGCAGGTCCACCTCCGTCGGTCCCGGCGGAATTAATGTATAGAGCCTTCTTTGTTGATAAAATACTGATTGGTGATGATCCCCACTTTTTAGAGGGATGCGGTTCATGTCACTTCGGCGACGAGAAGGCACAGGTAAAAGAAAAGGCGCACAAGAGTGTTGTGAAAAGGCCTTCCGATGATCTTAAAGCCTGTGGAAAGTGCCATGAAGACATTGCAAAAATATACAAAGATGCCCTTCATTATACCACTCATGGTCAAAAACACGGGGTATCAGGCAGGTTTTCACCAAAGGAGGCCAGAACCTTCGATGAGAAGGTCTTTGAGAAATCCTGCAGAAGCTGTCATGCCTCCTGTGGCGACTGTCATGTCCAGTCACCGGCAATCGGCGGGGTCAGTTCAGGGCTCCTGAAAGGGCATAAATTTGTAAAAAAAGATGACGGAAAAACATGCGCCTTATGCCACGGTGGAAGGGTATACCCCGAATTCACCGGCGATTACGGCGGTTCTGCTGATATTCATTATCAAAAAGGCATGGTTTGCCTTGACTGCCATAAAAGCACCGAATTTCACGGTACAGGCACGCCGTATCAATCGAGAAAACAGATAAAAGAAAGACCTGCATGCACAGATTGCCATAAAGCAGGTGAGGAAAAGACTGATAAGGCAAAGACGGCACATACAACCCATAAAGGCAGGTTGAGCTGTTATTCGTGCCATTCAGGCGGTACATACAGGAATTGTTATGACTGTCATATGGGTAAAGGGGCGACATCAAAACCGGGCTTCTTTCTCGGCATAAACCCGAGAGACAAAAAGACTATTACCACATTGCGCTTAATACCCACTGTCAGAGATACCTTCAAAGGAGCCGGGATAAAGATGGAGAAGTTCGATGCATTGCCGAACTACTGGGATACGGCAACGCATAATATCAAGAAGAGGACTGAGCGCACACGTTCCTGCGAGGTCTGTCACGAGGAAAAAAAGGACTTCCTTACAAAGGAAACACTCATTAAGAATGGCTCAAAGGCAAATGAAGGTCTTCTTTATGCGCCAAAGCCTATAAAAAAATAGGAGGAAAAAATGTTCAAAAAAACAGCTTTATACAGTTTTATTCTTATTGTCTTAGCTTTAACCGTTCCTTTTGTGTTATCAGCGAGGGATGTAAATCCCATCGTCTCCACCGACTGGCTTGAAAAGAATCTGGCCAACCCCAAGGTGATAACCGTTGATATAAGGAAGGTAGAGGACTACAAGGCAGGGCATATTCCCAATGCAATTAACGTCATCTACGGCTCATGGGCTATTATGAAAGGGGGCCTTAGAAACGAACTTCCTCCCGCAGATGACCTCCTCGATGTAATAAGCTCTGCCGGAATCGGAGCAGATTCTATCGTTGTCATCGTCGGTAAGGCAGATGCCGTCCCTGACCGCACAGACATTTCACGGGTTGCCTGGACTTTGAAATATGCCGGCATTGAGAACGCTGCAATCCTCGATGGCGGATACAACAAATGGCTGGCCGACAAAAAGGCCGTTTCCACCGATGCAGTAAAACCGAAAGCAAAGGCATACCAGGGCAAGATTAACGAGGGCCTCTTCGTCAAAAAGGATTATGTCATGAACAGCATCGGCAAAGCCATTATTGTGGACGTAAGAGAACCCGATTTCTTCCAGGGTAATAAGAAACTGGATTTTGTCGCAAAGCCGGGAAAGATAAAGGGGGCAGTCAATCTTCCAACATCGCAGGCATACACAAAAGACGGTACATTTAAGAGCAAAGAGGAGCTTGCCGGTCTTGCTGCCAATGCCGTTGGCAAAGACACCTCTAAGGAAATCATCGTATACTGCGATACGGGAAAGGTTTGTACTGCCTGGGCATTCATTATGACAGAACTTCTGGGGTACAAAAATGTGAAGGATTATGACGGCTCCACAGAAGAGTGGATGAAAGACCCCAAAGCACCGACGGAACCGTAGATCAGGATTAAAAAAGGCTGAGATTAAGGTTGAGGCTGAGCATAAAGCCTTAAAAACCTTGACCTCAGCCTTAATGCTTTTAAAAGATAATTAATGGAGAAAATATGCCCATAATTTCAATGTTTTATGGTATTATTGTTCTTATGTTCTATTTCGACAATAAGAAACATCATCTTCCACATATTCATGCCCAATATGCCGAGCATGAGGTGAGTTTATGGTTAAGGTCAAATCCGTAGAACCTTTAAACGATTATAGACTTGCAATTGAACTGTCAAACGGCAGGAAAGGTGTGTTTGATGTCTCTCCTTATATCGGTAAAGGTGTGTTTAGCGAATTAAAGGAACAGGCATATTTTCGTTCTGTCAGACCTGCCTTTGGGGGTATTATGTGGCCCCATGAACAGGATTTCAGCCCCGAGACAGTGGAGTATGAACTGCAAGAATAAATGTCTAATCAATTTCACGCCGGAACGCTGTTTTGCTCTCTGCCGGGGCACCCACCCGGTGAATGGGTCGTGCTTTCTTGCCCATGCCAGTAATGCGGGTGCGACCCTGCCTTGAGCAGGGTACCCCGCTAATACAACAGTCTTTGCGCGTCGACAACGAAATCACAACGCATCCATTTGGCCTTCAAACAAAGCCCTTTCTGACACAGCACAATTCGCTGTACACTTTTTTATGCCATCTTTGAAGTGGTAATGGAGGAAGCTATAATAATTTCCTTGACATATTCTGTATACAATATAAGAATAAAATGAAAAGCTAAATGAAAGGCGGTAAAGAGGGGGCGGGAATGGCAATCAAAGGCTTCTCCGTTATAATCAGGAAAAAGACGAACCTAACCTTTGCTGATATTACGGATCATTTGTAAAGTATATTATGAGGAACACCATTAGAATAATTACACATTCGTTTTTTGATTTATATTCTGCTTTGGAGCAAAGCACACAAAATACCAAGTTGGTATATTAATTGTAAGGCTGACCGCTTGAGTCGCGCCCGGATAATAATATGAATGATAAAGGCATAATAAAAGCAATTAAAAGCAATGGGCGCTCCTCCACGCTCTCGTCACCTCGCTACTCACTTCGTTCGTTGATCCGCTCGGTTCCTCGTCCGCCTTACGGGGAGCTG
>JAPLKA010000070.1 GCA_026388315.1 Pseudomonadota bacterium
CTTGCTTGTTACGCTCCCTGCATATGTAATTGCAGGAATCGCAAGAAACAGAGCAAGCATTACAACGATAACTTTCTTCATTCTTGCCTCCTTTTTAATTTTGTTCTTAGATATTAAAGCCAACCCCACCTCCTTTATTAAGGTTTTTTAATTTTATAGCAGCGTATACAAAAGTTGTCAAGTAAAAAAATTAAAATATTTTAATAAAGGAAAAAATAAGCTAAGAACCTGTTAGATTAAGAACCTGTTTTATTAGTTTTATTGGTCTTATTGGTTAAAACTAATAAAACTATTTAAACCAATAAAACTAATTTAACCTTATTATTTTTTATTGTATAAGATAATCTTAATGATATAATTAGGATATAATAGAAAACTAAAGTTAGGTGTAATGAAATGGCAAAGAAAACCGTAAAAGGGCATGTAAATTTCACCAACAACGATCAGTTAAATGTATTGTTGAACAGACTGGTATCTGATGTAAGGGAGTTTACTGAAAACCAGCTTGAACATATCAAAAAATTAACCCAGATAGGCGTGGCCCTGTCAGCAGAGAAGAACATCGGCAGGCTCTTCGAAATGATTGTTGATGAGGCGAGAAAATTTACCCATGCCGACGGAGGCACCCTTTACATTATGTCCGATGATGAGCAGGAGCTGCGGTTTGCTATCGTTCAGAATGATACCCTGAATGTCAGAATGGGCGGCACCAGCGGGGAGATTGCCTGGAAACCGGTAAGCTTAAAAAACCCCGACGGCAGCCCGAACCACTCGAATGTCTCCGCCTATGCTGCGATTTCAGGTAATGTGGTGAATATTCCCGATGTGTACGATGCAGAAGGTTTTAATTTTGAGGGTACCAGGAAATTTGATGCTACAACAGGATACCGCTCCAAATCGATGCTTGTTGTGCCTATGAGGGACCACGAACAGGACATCATAGGTGTCCTTCAATTGCTGAATGCCATGGACACAGTATCAAACGAATCGATTCCCTTCTCCGGCGAGAGCCAGGAGATGACAGAGTCTCTGACGTCCCAGGCTGCAGTGGCGCTTACCAATAACCGCCTTATCCAGGGTCTCGAAAACCTTTTGGAATCTTTTATTACATCGATTGCTACCGCCATTGACGAAAAATCGCCCTATACAGGCGGTCATGTCCGGCGTGTTGCAGAGCTCACCATGACTATCGCGAAGAAAATCAATAAATCAAAGGAAGGTTCTTACGCAGACGTTTTCTTTAATGAAGACCAGATGCGGGAAATCCGTATTGCGGGATGGCTTCACGATGTGGGCAAGGTCACAACCCCTGAATATGTCGTTGATAAATCAACGAAGCTTGAAACGATCTGTGACAGGATTGAACTTCTGAAAACCCGTTTCGAGGTGCTGAAGAGGGATCGTGAGATCGAACTGCTGAGAGCAGGGATTGTTGTTGCAGGAAATATCCCGGCGCAACAGGGCACAACGGGAGACGATGACCATTTCAACGAGATGCTCGAAGATGATTTGAATTTCCTTATAATGGCCAACGTTGGTACTGAATTTATGGGGGGAGAGAAGATAGAAAGGCTTAAGAACATTGCACAGAGGCGATGGACCGTTGATGGAAAAGAATCTCCCATTCTTACCGATAATGAGATTTCCAACCTGAGCATTCAGCGGGGTACCCTCACCGACGATGAAAGGGATGTTATCAATAACCATGCAACGGTTACCTATAAGATGCTTTCACAATTGCCGTTTCCAAAAAAACTGCGAAATGTTTCTCAATATGCTGCGGCTCACCATGAAAGGCCTAATGGCTCAGGGTATCCCCTCGGATTAAAAGGGGACCAGCTTCCCCTCCAGTCCCGTATCCTTGGCTTGGCTGATATCTTTGAGGCCTTGACCGCAAAAGACAGGCCTTACAAAAAAGGAAAGGCCCTTTCGGAAGTCCTTAAGATTATGGGATTTATGGTAAAAGACGGGCATATCGACGGAGAACTTTTTGATTTTTTCATAAAAGAGCAGATTCACCTGAAATACGCCAGAGACGAGCTTGCACCGCAACAGATAGATATAGACCTGAATCAATAAACAATAACAAAACATCAAGGCTGAAGGAAAAGATATGCGCGGTTGCGCAAAAACCATCCTTTCCACCTTCAGCCTTTCCACCTGAGCAGGGCCTGCCTGCGACTACTTCAGTTCTTTCAAAAAAAATGTGAGTCCACTCACGAGCACCATAAGGGCACCTAATATAAATATCCCCAGGCGAAAGCTCACGAGATCACCGGAAAGGCCGAGGAAATACGGTATTATACCAAGGCCGAAGATGACGCCGAGGGTAACGATTAACCCTGTTGCCATCCCCCTCTGTTCCCGGTCAAAGGCGCGCGATATTGATACAAGCCCGACCGGAAAAAATCCTCCCACCACACTTGCCTGCAGGAAAAGGAAGACCTCTAAAAACCTTATGTCCTTATATGCGAGGAACATTGTAAACACCCCGGCGATAGATACAAGAAAGAACATCGTTTTTTTCAGACTGAACCTGTCAATGACAAAGCCTGACATTATGGCAACGAAGACACCCCCGAGCCGTGATATGCCGAATATTTTGTTTGCATAGCCGATATCAAGTGATAATTCTTTGGTGAGGTAGAGGGGGATGACAAAATATACACCGAGGTTTGCACCTGCGGCGAATATCCAGATTGCCCCCATAAGCCAGAGCGTTTTACTTTTAATAAGGTCTCCAAGGAGATTCCCCTTTTTCGCCTGAATCTTTATCTCCTGAATGGTAATTGCAAATACGACTATGGATATGATGAAAACAATGCCGAACACATAAAAGATCTGCCTCCACTGGAGAAACCGGAGGAAAAAGAGTGCAATGAATGGTACGGAAAAAATGCTTATAGACGCTGCAGAGTCATGGATGGCAATGGCCCTCCCCCATGTTTTTTCATTATAATATTCTGTTATGAGGGGTATTATGGAAGGCAGGTAGATCCCGGTGGAGAGTCCCAGCACAAAGGTTGAAAGTGAAAGAAGGGAGAATGCTTTAATGGAAGGGAGAATAAAGAATACAACAGCCGATACGAGCAGAGAGACAATGATAGACCTCTTATAACCGAACAGACCGGAAAGCATGCCTGAAAAGAAAAGGGAAATCCCATATCCGAGTGAGGTAAAAACGTAGAGGCTGCTCGCCTTTGCATGGCTTATCAGAAATTCATCTTCAATCAAGGGCATAATAGGCGCAAAAATAGTGCGCACGCTGAAGTTCATAAACCATATGAACCAGAGGAACATGAGGAGAAAAAAGGCCTTTCCTTTAATGTTTCCATACCTTTCCATGGCTACCAATGTAACCTTAACGATACCGGAATTCAACGAATTATTGAGAAATACGGGTTGAATGTGGTATAAAGGCTGAAGGTGAATAGGCTGAAGGCCGAAGGAAAAGACATGCGCCACCTAAGGTTATTTTATATTGTACTTTAATTATTGAAGGAGTATCTAAATATGAACATTCCCGTAATCAACTTAAAGGCTCAGTTCAAAAAGGTTAAGAAAGATGTATTCAAGGGTTTGCAGGAGATTCTCACAGAGCAAAGGCTCATCCTTGGGAAATACTGTAATCTGCTTGAAAGCGCTATTTCAGAATACACCGGGGTGCCCCATGCAATATCATGCGCAAACGGGACAGATGCGCTCATCCTTTCCCTTATGGCCCTTGGTATAAAAAACGGGGACGAGGTAATTACAACTCCTTATACATTTTTTTCAACAGCGAGCTCTATAGCCCTTATCAATGCCAAACCGGTTTTTGTTGATGTGGAAGAACATGACCTCAATATAAACCCCGTACTTTTAGAAAAGGCGATTACGCCGAAGACAAAGGCGATTATTGTTGTGCACCTTTTTGGAAAGCTCTGCGATATGGATGCTGTGTGCAGGATAGCAGAAAAGCACGGAATACCTGTCGTTGAAGACATGGCACAGTCTCTTGGCGCCAGGAAAGGCGGCGGGATGTCGGGAAGTTTCGGGGACATTGCAGCCTTAAGCTTTTATCCAACGAAAAACCTTGGTGGCATCGGCGAGGGCGGTATGGTGCTCACAAAAAGGAAGGATTTAGGCGAGAAGGTCAGAAAATTAAGGGTGCACGGCATGGATAACACCCCGTATCACCACGAAATGATTGGGTTTAACAGCAGGCTCGATGAAATAAAGGCTTGTGCACTTATGGCGAAGTTCCCCCACCTTGAATCATGGAACGGAAAAAGGATCGAAAATGCAAAGTTTTACAATAAAAGGCTGAAGGGACTTCCCATTATCTTTCCGAATGTGGGCGATGACGGATCACACATTGTCCATCAATATGTGATCCGTCTGAAAGAAAGGGACGGACTTCAGGGTTTCCTCAAGGAAAAAGGGATACAGACGGGGATATACTATCCTGTCCCCTTACACCTGCAGGAATGCTTCTCATCGTTGGGGTACAAAAAGGGTTTCTTTCCCGTTGCAGAAGAGGCGGCGCTCACGAGTCTTGCCCTCCCCGCATATCCTGAATTAACAAAGGCAGAAAAAGCATATATCGTGGAATCTGTCAGAAGCTTTTTGATGGGCCCTCTCTGACAATTCCTGGATCTTATATTCCGCCATATCGAATGAGAAAACTCAGGAAACACCAGGTTTTAGTAACTATTTTAAATAGTTAGAGCTCAATTTTAAAAACAGGAAAAGGGCATTTGTTTTTGATTGTTCGATATGATATTCTCTGGTTTGGATGGGCAATATACATATCACCATAAAGCTCTTTGCCATGTTGCGGGAAGGGCGTTTTGACACAAAAACCGGCGAGTTTCCTGTTGGTACAATGGTGTGCGAGATTATTCAGCAGCTTGGCATACCCGAAAAAGAAGTAACGCTGATCTTCATTAATGGCCGCCACGGACAACCGAATACACAGCTTATGGACGGTGACACCGTTGCCCTTTTCCCACCGGTGGGAGGAGGGTAGAGGGTATAAACGATGAATAACGAAGACATTAAATATAAAGGTGTAAAGGGCTGGCTTTTGCTTTTGTGCATTAATCTTACAATTCTTGACCCGTTTGCCATGCTCTTTAACCTTGTTTCAATAACGCATCTCACAAAACCCAACTTTGACACTTCCCCGCCGCTTTTACATCTGGTTCTCATCGGCGGGGCGTGCAGTCTCGCCTTGATGGTTTTCAGTGTCTATGCAGGGATATCGCTCTGGAAAGTACTCCCCAATGCAGTATCTACTGTGAAAAAATATTTCTTTGCCGTCTTTTTTTATTCCTTATTTTCTACGTTGCTTCCTTCTCTGGTAGGCCTGCCGGAAAAGGTACAGGCTGACTTTGCAGCAAATACTGCGCTCAATAGCCTTATCACGGTATCGTATGTTGCAGCATGGTATGTCTATTTAAGCAGGTCCAGGCGGGTAAAGACCACATATGAATCAGCAAAGAGCGCAAAATGAATAATTCCCATTAACCCTAAAACCCGACAAAGAAATACAGAAGGGCTGTAGGGGAAACACCGGGCAACTGATTGTAATTCATGGTAATTAAGTAATTCATGGTAATTGACGGTTAATGTATAGCATTTTCTTAATTCTTAATCATAATTGCCTTTAACCTTAAATCCCCCATCCCCCGGAAACAGTTATGCTTGTTCCCGTTATGAATGATGCGTCGTCTGATGCGAGAAATGCAGCAACCCTTGCAATCTCTTCAGGTTCTCCAATCCGCCCCAGCATGGTTTCCCGGATAATAGGCTCCTTATATTTGTCGGACATTTTGATAATGGGAGGGGTTCGGATGAGCCCGGGTACAATGGCATTGACAGTCACCCCGTCCGGCCCGCCTTCCCGTGCCGCAGTCTTTGTCAGCCCAAGGACTGCGGACTTTGCCGTAGCGTAGGCTGCTTCCCCCTTTGCCCCTAAAATCCCATACACAGAGCTAATGTTGATGATCCTGCCCCATCCGGCTGAGCGCATTTCCGGTAAGAGCCACTTAATAAGAAAAAAGGGGACGCCCACATGTATCCCCATTACAGCATTAAAATCATCTTTGTCAATTTTTGCTGTTACTCCGGGCCGGTCGAAACCGGCATTGTTTATAAGGATGTCGATTGATTCTTCGTTTTTAAACTCTTCAATGAGCCTTTGAAGTTGTGCAGTATGGGTAAGGTCTATGATCCGGGCAATCACGTTGCCCCATTGTGAAGCTATCTTTTCTGCAACACGGGGGAGGGTTTTCCTGCTCTTATCCAGGAGAATCAGTCTCGCCCCCCTCTCTGCAAAAACTTCTGCGCAGGCCTGACCGATGCCCTGGCCTGCCCCGGTAATCAATGCCGTATGACCACTAAGATTCACATTGTCCTCCTCGAAAGCATAATCAAATTTTATTGCCCATCCTCACTTCTATTACTGGGGCTTGCGTTGCCCCCTCCGTGCGACCCGCAAGCGGGTACGAACCTGTGAAATAATCAATTTTTCCATAAGCATGTTCCTTCTTCCTTTCGAGTTATACCGGCCAATCTCTATAAAAGTTCTCTCATCTTATGGAGACATATGCATTTCCTTATCGGGTAGGC
>JAPLKA010000071.1 GCA_026388315.1 Pseudomonadota bacterium
GCGCCTTGACGGCGCCGGTTATCCCCGGGGGCTCAAAGGGGAGGAAATCTCGCTGGAGGCGCAGATAATTTCCGTCGCCGACGTCGTCGAAGCCATGAGTTCTCATCGCCCCTACCGACCTGGCCTCGGTATTGACGCCGCCCTGGAGGAAATCAAAAAGAACAGGGGCATCCTCTACGATCCGGCCGCTGTGGATGCATGTCTGCGGCTTTTCCTGGAGAAGGGATTCACTTTTTCATAAAAGAAGTGGTTAGAGGAGGGCCAAAATCATGTATAGATCCTGGCAGGAAGGGATAAATCGAATCCTCGGTCTGGTTCTTGAACCTGTCCCGTTTGACGAGAAGCTGAAGCGCATTACCGATGGCGTCGTTGAGACTTTCGGCGCAGATTTCTGCCGGATCTGGATTATCGGGAAAGGAGACCTGTGCAGCGCCGGCTGCATGCATGCCGAAGCCTTGGAAGAGCCGCATGTCTGCCGGTATCGCGACAAGTGCCTGTACCTGAAAGCCAGTTCGGGCAGATACACCCATATTGACGGGAAAGTCCACCGGCGCGTCCCGTTCGGCACCTACAAGATCGGGCGCATCGCATCCGGGGAAGAGATAAGATTCCTGACAAACAATGTCCAGCGCGATCCACGTGTCCATGATAATGAATGGGCAAAAAACCTCGGACTGGTGGCGTTTGCCGGCTACCAGCTGCGACCTCAGGATGGTGAGACCCTCGGGGTGCTGGCCCTCTTTGCGAAGTTCGAGATCTCTCCGGATATGGACGCCACTCTTGAGGGGCTGAGCGAGGCCATTGCCCTTGTCATCCAGAAGGATATCGCGGAACGGGCGCTGGCAGAGAGTGAGTGGGCGCTTATTCAAATCAAAAAGGCCGTAGAAAGCTCCGGTGAGGCCATTGGCATGGCAAATCCTCAGGGGAGCCATTTCTACCAGAACAAAGCCTTTCTTGACCTGTTTGAATATTCGGTCGAAGAGCTCAACAAACCGTTAGAACCCATCGTTACGTATGCAGATCCTGAGGTGGGACGCGAGGTCTTCGAGACCATTATGCAGGGCTCCCCCTGGGTGGGCGAGACCATAATGGTAGCCAAGGGTGGGCGGCGATTCCCGGTTTTTTTGCGGGCAGATGCGGTCAAGGATGACAATGGCAATATTATTGGCTTAATTGGTATTCACACAGACATCACAGAGCGTAAGCAGGCGGAGGAAGCACTGCAGAAGAGCGAAGAAAAATACCGATATTTGGTAGATAATATGAATGACGGAATCTACATTATTGATGAAAAAGGCACTATTCTATTTGCCAACAATGCATTGGCGAGTATTCATGGTTTTGATAGTCCTGATAAATTATTGAATAAATGTTTTATAGAATTCGTAGAGCCATCGGCAAGAAAAGAAATATTGAAGAGCTATAAAAACGGAATACAATCCGGGAAGATGTTTAATGAGATCGAGATACCTATTATAAGTGTAGATGGCTCTATGGTGTATGTTCTTATCAGACCATTTATTATTCGCGATGGGGAACGAATTACTAGCACGGGTGGAATTGTTCGGGATATCACCGAGCGCAGACGGGCGGAGGAGGCACTGCACCGCTCGGAGACGAAGTTCCGTACGCTCTACGATTCGTCCAGCGACGCGGTGATGTTGCTGGACGAGAAGGGCTTTTTCGACTGCAACAAGGCGACCCTGGCGATCTTCGGCTGCGCGACCCAGGAGGAGTTTTCCTCGAAACACCCCGCCATTTTGTCACCGCCGCAACAGCCGTGCGGCACGGATTCCATGGTGCTGGCCAACCAGATGATTGCGACGGCGATGGAAAAGGGCAGCATTCGCTTTGAGTGGACGCACAAGAGAAACGACACCGGCGAGACCTTTCCCGCCGAGGTGCTGCTCACTGCCATGGAACTGGATGGCAAACAGGTTGTTCAGGCGGTTGTCCGCGACATCACTGAGCGCAAACACACCGAAGATCGGATTCAGTACCTCGCCACACACGACGTCCTGACAGGACTGCCCAACCGCTCGATGTTCAGCCAACTGCTAAATCATGCCATTCAGGCGGCGCAGCGTTATCAGCGTCAGTTTGCCGTGTTGTTCATCGACTTGGATCGCTTCAAGATTATTAATGATACCTTGGGGCACGAGGCAGGAGATCAACTGCTGCAAGAAATCGCCACGCGGTTGAAGCAGCCGCTGCGGGCAGTTGATATTGTCGGTCGTCTGGGAGGCGATGAATTCATTATACTGATCGAAGAAGTGAATGAGTTGAGTCAAGTCACAATCGTAGCCAACAAGATCCTTACCAGCATTATTAAACCCATAACTCTTATGGGGCAAAAATGCCGTATAACGGCGAGCATCGGCATCTGCATGTACCCGAAGGATGCCGAAGATGAGCAATCCCTGATGAAAAATGCCGATATAGCCATGTATCTTGCCAAAGAGGAAGGCAAGAACAATTACCAATTCTACTCTGAAGATATTCAATCAAAATCGTTAGAACGTCTATCGATCGAAACAAACCTGCGCTTTGCCCTTGAGCGCAATGAGCTCTCTTTGCATTATCAGGCAAAAGTTGACTTCAAAACGAACGCGATCACTGGCGTAGAGGCGCTCCTTCGCTGGCAGAATCCATATCTTGGTTCGGTAACCCCCACGCAATTCATTCCCGTGGCCGAAGAAACAGGTCTGATCATGTCCATGGGCCGATGGGTATTGAAGACCGCGTGTGCCCAAAATGTCGCCTGGCAACAGCAGGGTCTTCCCGCTGTCTGCATGGCGGTAAATTTGTCACTGCGGCAACTCACGGATGACAATCTGATAAATGATATCGGGGCAGCTTTGAAAGATTCCGGCATGGCGCCAAACCTGCTGGAACTCGAAATTACCGAAAGCATGGTGATGCATAATCCTGCGCACATGATTTCTGTGTTGGCTAAAATCAAAAGCATGGGCGTGCGGCTGGCCATTGACGATTTCGGCACCGGATACTCTTCTCTTGCCCAAATCAAGCACTTCCCCATCGATACGCTCAAGGTGGACAGATCCTTCATCCGCAACATCCCGAAAGACGCTGAAGACAGGGCGATCACCGAGGCGATTATAGCTATGGGCAAAACCCTAAGTCTTACCGTCGTGGCCGAAGGTGTAGAAACGGTAGAACAAATGAACTTCTTAAAGGAACACTCCTGTGACGAGATGCAGGGTTACTACTTCAGTAAACCTATTGTGCCGGAACAGTTTGCCGATTTGCTGCGGAAACATGCCCCCTCTCCACTGAAGTGAATCTGAACAGCACAGACGATACTTATGCGGCGTTTCTGCATTTGATTTTTGATTGACAGGGCAAATTTTAATAATCGCCATGTATCAAGCCAAGCAAGCGGGGCAAGCCCGATACCAGCTCTATAAAAAGGCCTGTAGATGCGATACTAATCGCATCTACCTATTCAAATGCGAAAGAAATCAGTCAATTCATCAAGTGAGTTTCTGGTATAATACGACTTTTAAGGGCTTTTTATTTCCATAAAATATCTTCAATAATCTTGATTCTGAGGTTTCTTTTTGAAACCCGGTGGACCCTCACTAATTCTTTGAGATACGCAAAACAGCCATCAAGAGAGTTTGTCGTATATGGAAAACAATGTAACGATTGCAACAATGTCCCGCTGTCTTTACATTTTTCAGCTAAAGAAATGATTCAGGAACAAAGATAGACATGAATTGTACAGAAAGGCGACGCCAGATGGATGTCATCGGATCATGGGTATACACAACTTCCTTTCCATTTTCCTCTGTTTTCCATATCAGACTGGAATTATCGGATAGGGTTACTTTATAGCTGTATTGCGGCAATGACCCGTTTTCAAAAAATTTCCTTGCCTGCTCGGCAATCTCGGGGCTTTCTACATAAATGCCGATTTCTGTATTTGTCTGTTTTGACCTGGCATCAAGGTTCCTGGAGCCCACAAAAACAGACTTTCCATCAAAGATGTAAATTTTTGCGTGAAGGCTTCCCCGGGACGAGCCGATGAATCTTCTCCTTCCCTCCTTCTCTTTATCTCCGGTTTCAGGCTTCATCTCATAGATTTCAACACCCTTTTCGAGCAAACTCTTACGATACCTCGCATAACCGGAATGGACCGACACTACATCCGTAGAAGCGAGGGAATTTGTTCCAATCCTGACCTGGATACCGCTTTCCTGCAATTTGCCATAGAATTCAACACCTGTCTTTCCGGGAACAAAATAAGGAGATATGAGGATCACTTCCGATTTTACATCTTTTATAAGGGAAAACAATTGCGTTCCAAGATAAACGGCAGAATTCGTGTGGTCATCATCGGTAATCTTTTCGGGCAGGTCATACACCACAAAACCCTTTGCCCAGCTCGAAGAGATGTTACCGGCAACTAAACGATTCAGAAAATCGGATTCCCTGAGACTAACCGCGTATTTCGAATCTCTCGCCTTATTGTTTTTTTCCTTCAATATCTCAAAGGCCTTCTTATAATCCTCATCGGCAGGCTGTCTTGAATCAAAGAATTCAAAAGGAATTGCCCATTCGCTGTTCCAATATATATCAAAACTTTTCGAAATGTCCTTCACAATAGGGCCTGCGGCCATTATATCCATATCAGAAAAATTCTGATCTTCCCTTGCCCCGAAATATTCATCGGCAAGGTTCCGTCCTCCTACGATACCGATAGTATTATCAACAACAAACGCCTTATTGTGCATTCTGTGGTTAAGCAGTTTAAAGTTGCCCACAAGGGCGAATAAACGGGGAAATCCTTTACGCCGATCCGGAACAGGGTTGAAGAGGCGTATCTCAATGTTGGGATGGTTGTTGAGCAACCACAACTGGGAATCATTGAGCCCCGTACCGAGATCATCAAAAAGCAGCCGTACCCTGACTCCACGGTCTGCGGCACGGATCAGCCTCTCCATGAGAACGCTAACGGTAAGGTCATCGTTGACAATGTAATACTGAAGATCAAGGGTGCGCTCGGCGGCCTCAACGAGAAGAGCCCGGGCAATAAACGCATCAATATCTGACGGCAATATGTAAAAACCGGACTCACCGGGATGCTTCTCCGCTTTCAGAGCCACAGTCTTTCCAAGTTTTGTTTCATCCCGGATTTCAACAGCATAGGATGGAACCTTCGGGATATCCTTCGGCAATGAAGCACAACCCGTCATTAAGATGGCGATGATAATAAGTGTTAGATAACGGAACATATTCATATTAAAATAACAAATATTTCATTCGGAATAAACAGAATTATGCTCTGTGTCAACACAATCTCTTTCTCCTTGCATAATTCTATTATTTAATCTCGTGTATCTTCATAAAATTTGTCTTACCCGATATTGAAGGCGGGAGGCTTGCCACTATGACAATCCTGTCTCCGGACTTCGCGTACCCCGACCGGACAAGGGCAGATTCTACTTCATTGACGAGTTGGTCGGTATTTTCCATATTTCTGACCATATAAGGGATAACACCCCAGTAGATAGGCATCCGCCTCACAACCTGCTCATCGGGTGATAATGCAACGATGGGTGTTGCCGGTCTGAATTTGGAAATCAAGCGCGCAGTGAATCCTGACTTTGTAAAGGCCACAATCCATCTGGCCCCTGTTTCTTCTGCGGCCCGGGATGCTGCATGGGCAATCGCCCTGGGCAGTTCAGACCCTTCCGGCTTCAAAATATCCTTTTGCCTTTTGTGCGCAGCAGATTGCGTTGGCATAGCAGTCTCCGTATAGGAGATGATCCTGTCCATCACTCTTACGGCTTCTATGGGGTATTTTCCTGCTGAAGTCTCTCCGGAGAGCATCAGGGCATCCGTTCCGTCAATCACCGCATTGGCCACATCAGTGGATTCCGCCCGTGTTGGTCTTGAATGCTGGGTCATCGACTCGAGCATCTGCGTCGCAGTAATAACGATTCGCCCGTTCATGTTCGCCTTTTCTATGAGCATCTTCTGAAACATGGGGACTTCTTCAAGGGGCATCTCTACCCCCAGATCGCCTCTCGCAACCATGATTCCATCCACCTCTTCCAGTATGCCGTCAATATTGTGTATCGCCTCTTCCTTTTCAATCTTTGCAATGAGGGGGATCTGCGCGCCTCTTTTTGAGAGCCACTTTTTTACGGTCTTTACGTCCGTCGCGGTTCTCACGAAAGAGAGGGCAACATAATCAACATCCATTGTGATGCCGAACTCCAGGTCTTTCTTGTCCTTCTCGGTAAAAAATGGAGCGCTGATCTTCATATGCGGCAGATTAACACCCTTGTGTTCTTTTAATATCCCGCCTTCAATTACCGTGGCGCCCAGGGCATCCTTATCTTTTTTTGTAACTTCGAGCTTCATGAGACCATCATCAAGCAGGATAAAATCCCCAACCTTTGCATCATCTATCAGCCAGGGGTAATCGATGAATATCCTTTTGCCGTCCCCTTCCTCATCACCTTTCAGTATGGTAAGTCCGGCGCCTTTTTCAAGTTTAACCTTCTCTCCTTTGAGCCGCCCTACCCTTATCTTGATGCCCTGAAGGTCCTGGAGGATGGAGACCTCTTTTTTCAGCCTTTTGGATACCTTTCTGATCCTTTTAATCACTTCACCATGGCTCGCATGATCACCATGTGAAAAATTCAACCTCGCCACATCCATACCGCTGGTAATGAGCGCCTCAAGCTGCTTTTCGCTGCTCGTCACCGGCCCTATGGTACACACTATTTTTGCCCTTCTCATAACGCCTCCTTTTAAAATTCTAATCCATTTATGCTACATCAACTAAATGGATTTTATCCTTCCAGCGTTCCTTTGCCTTCTCCTTAATCCTGTTCAACTCATGGACGGTCATTTTCCCCATTGCTTCGTCTGCAATCTCTCTGGCATGTATCATAATATTTACGTCACGCACAACATCCCCCACTCTGAAATCGGGGATGCCGGATTGCCTTGACCCCAACATCTCGCCCGGCCCCCGCATCTTCATATCCTCTTCAGCGATCTTGAAACCGTCCGATGTGCTCTCCATCACCTTTAATCTCTTTGTCGCTACATCTGTCCTTTTCGTAGATGTGATGAGGATGCATTTTGATGCGTGGATACCTCTCCCGACCCTCCCCCTCAACTGATGGAGCTGGGATAGCCCGAACCGTTCTGCGTGTTCTATCACAATCATCGTGGCATTAGGCACATCAATGCCAACCTCGATGACCGTCGTACACACAAGGATGTCAATCTCATTGTTTTTGAATCTCCCCATGACCTTTTCTTTTTCTTCAGGTTTCATTCTTCCATGGAGAAGGCCTATTTTTCTGGAGGGGAAAACCGTTTTGCGAAAATGGGCAGCCATATCCTTTGCGTTCAAGAGCTCGCTTTTGTCAGATTCTTCAACCAGCGGATAGACAATAAATATCTGTTTCCCGTTCTCCAGCTCCTCTTCCATCATCTTGTAAACGGCCGGCTTATTCTGTTCCAGATAAACCTTTGTCAATATTTTCTGACGTCCTTTGGGCAGTTCATCAATAACCGATACATCGAGGTCGCCATAGATAGCCATGGATAGTGTCCGCGGGATCGGTGTTGCCGTCATAACCAATGTGTCGGGAACAACATTAATTGCGGATTGCGGATTGCGGATTGCGGATTGAAAGTCATCAGGGGCTTCTATCGCCGATACGCCGTTTCGCCGATACGCCGTTTCTGACCCATCTTCCCCCTGGCCCCTGCCTTTCAGGGTTTTTCGCTGTATAACACCGAATCTGTGCTGTTCATCAATAATGACAAGGCCGAGCCTGCGGAACATTACATCCTTCTGGATAAGGGCATGGGTACCGACAATTACGGAGGTTTCTCCATCCCTGATATGTTCAAGGATGCCTTTCCTCTCTTTGCCCAGATTTCCCCTCAGAAACGCTACAGAGATTCCCAGTCCATCAAAAAACCTGTGAACAGAAAGGTAGTGCTGCTCGGCAAGTATCCCGGTAGGAGCCATGAAAGCCACCTGATAGCCATTATCTATGGCAATACAGGAAGCCAGAACAGCGCAGACCGTTTTGCCGCACCCCACATCCCCCTGAAGAAGTCTGTTCATAGGCTCATTGAGTCCCATATCATGCTCAATTTCCCTGACAACTCTGTCCTGGGCGTCTGTCAGCTCAAAGGGGAGCCCATCTTTAAACCGTCTGTAAAAAGTACCGTCCGTTTTGAAACGTATGCCCTTCCCCTGTTTTATCTCCCTTTTTTTCATCAGTAATGCCGACTGGAAAAGAAAATACTCCTCGAAGATCAGGCGATCAAGGGGCGTGATTCGTGAAGCGTGATTCGTGATGGGTTCCGGAAAATGGAGGCATTGAAATGCTTCGCAGAGCGTTATTAAACCGTGAATATTTTCTACACTTTCCGGGATAACGCTCTGAATATGTCCTCCAAAACGTTCAAATGCCTCTTTTATGATATTCCTCAAGACCCCCTGTTTGATACCCTCTATCTCTGAATAAACAGGCATAACGGTTTTATAGTTTTTTACTTCATCTTCATGGTCAATCATTGTAATATCCGGATGAATCATCTGGAGCTGCGCTCCAAACTTTTTTACTTCGCCTGACAGCAACAAGAGATTGCCTTTTCTGCAAATGTTCTTCAAATAATACTTGTTCCACTGAAACCATTTAATCGATAAAGTACCTGTGCCGTCTTCGATAATCGCTTCAAAGGCCTTTTTTCGTGAATGTCTGAAGAATAAGGATTTATATGCTGTTACCGTCCCAAGCACTGATGCCTTTTCCCCTTCATTTACTTCATTTATGTTACATATATCCCTCCTGTCTTCATATCTGAAGGGTAAAAAATACAAAAGGTCTTCCACTGTTTCAATCCCTCTTTTTTTAAATATGCCGGCAATCTTCGAACCAACGCCTTTAATCATCTCGATGGAAGCATTGAACTGATCTTTTTCCTTTTCCATTTCTTCATTTTATATTACAATTATAAAACGTGAAAGTGCAAATGCGAACTGCGAAACAAAAGAAATGAAATCTGCAATCCGAAATCCGTACGGTTTAATCCTGCCGAAGGCGGGACAATCCGAAATTTGTTGGGGTTACCATGGGGACATTAAAAAGCATTGTAATAGAAAACACTAAGGTAAGCATTATCAGGGGTGATTTGACGGAAAGCAACGTCGATGCCATCGTGAATGCGGCAAACTCGCATCTCCAGCATGGCGGTGGTGTTGCCGGAGCCATTGTGAGAAAAGGCGGCAGTATTATCCAGGAGGAAAGCAACAAAATCGGGTATGTGCCTGTAGGTAACTGCGCAATAACATCAGCAGGCAAACTGAAGGCAAAGTATGTAATCCACGCCGTGGGACCCCGTTGGGGGGAAGGCGATGAAGAGAACAAGTTGAAAAATGCCGTTAAGAACATATTGAATCTCGCGACACAAAGGGGCTTTAAAGCCATTTCAATGCCTGCTATCAGTGCAGGGATATTTGGTTTTCCAAAAGAGCGTTGTGCACAAATTATGGTAGACGAAACCAAGAGATTTCTGAAAGACAACGGAGAAACATCTTTGAAGGAGATAAACTTTTACCTTATCGATGAAGATATCGTAAGGTTTTTCAAAAATCAGTTAGAAAGAAACAAAACGTAAAACGTCTGCGAGCAGTGCGAGCTTGAGGGGGTGACTCCGACAGCTTTGCTGGTGGAGGGGGCGACGCAAGCCCCGGTAATAGAGTATCCAGCATCAGGAAACATAGTACAGGAGTTACATATGTGTGGGATTTTCGGAGTTTTTAACTATAAAGACGCTGCCAATATGACCTACCTTGGACTCCACGCCTTGCAGCATAGAGGACAGGAAAGCGCCGGCATCGTAAGCACTAACGGCACAAACATGGCAGTTCACAAGGAAATGGGCCATGTATCCGATATTTTTGACGAAAGTGTACTGAAAAAAATCCAGGGACACTCTGCAATCGGGCATGTCAGATACTCAACCGCAGGATCAAGCCGCCTCGTCAGCGCACAGCCCTTGGCAGTTGAGTATTCAAAAGGCTTTCTGTCGGTAGCTCATAACGGAAATCTCACGAACGCAAAGGTAATAAGAGAGGAGCTGGAGAATTACGGCTCAATCTTCCAGTCAACCACTGACACTGAGGTTATCATCCACCTTATAGCGCTTTCACACGAATTTACCACCGTGGAAAGGTTGATCAGCGCCCTTAAAAGGATTGAGGGGTCTTACTCCCTCCTCATTCTGACGAACAAGGAACTCATTGCTGTGCGAGACCCCTATGGATTCAGACCCCTTGTCCTCGGCAAACTAAAGAATTCGTTTGTTGTATCCAGCGAAACCTGTGCTTTTGACCTTATAGAGGCAAATTATTTGAGGGAGATCGAGCCCGGTGAAATTCTGCACATAAGCCGCGATGGAATAAAATCATATAAACCATTTAAAAAAGTCCGGCCACACTATTGTATATTTGAATATGTCTACTTTGCAAGGCCGGATAGTTACATGTTCGGAAGAACCGTGTATTCGGTAAGGAAGGCATTTGGCAGGGAATTAGCAAAGGAAACCCATGTGGATGCAGATATGGTTATACCTATTCCTGATTCCGGGATTGGCGCTGCCATTGGTTATTCCCAGGAGACAGGGATACCTTTTGAACTTGGTCTTATAAGAAACCATTACGTAGGAAGAACCTTCATAGAGCCCGAGGAATCAATCAGACATTTCGGGGTAAAATTGAAACTTAATGCAGTTCGTGATACTGTAAAAGGCAAAAGAATTGTTGTTGTTGATGATTCAATCGTAAGGGCAACGACAGGCAGAAAGATCATTAAAATGTTAAGACAATACGGGGCAAAGGAGATACATTTCAGGGTAAGCTCCCCCCCTACGACACATCCCTGCTTCTATGGTATCGATACCCCGTCAAGGACGGAGCTCATTGCATCGTCCCACCAGGTAGATGAGATAAACAAATACATGGAGTCTGACACGCTCCAGTACCTCAGTGTTGACGGCATGAAAAGGGCAATCGGGCAGGATGAGGCGTCATTTGACTATTCCTTCTGTGACGCCTGCTTTACCGGTGATTACCCTTTAAAGTTCCCGTGGGGCATGGAACTTGAGCAGATGGAACTGTTTGTAAAGCGATAAATGCAGTTTTGAATTTTGAGTGTTGAGTTTTAAGCTATAAAATACTATCCTGATTCATTATCAAATTATTAGGGGGCTCACTGAATATGAGCGAACGGGAAAGGTTGTTAGAAATTCTGAAAGACCTATCTTATGAGGAAGGGGATTTTGTACTTACGAGCGGCAAGAGGAGCGCATTCTATATTGATTGTAAAGAGACGACACTCAACCCTGAGGGTATGCATCTTGTTGGAAACATCATGTACGGGATGGCGAAAGATATACCGGGGATTGATGCCGTTGGAGGGGTGAGTATCGGGGGGGATCCGCTTGTGTGCGCCGTTGTATTGGAGGCCTACAACCGGAAAGATCATTTGATGGGATTTTTTATCAGGAAGGAGCCCAAAGGTCATGGTTCAAACCTCTGGGTGGAAGGCGGGAAAAATTTAAGGAAGGGAATGAATGTTGTGATACTTGAAGATGTAGTCACAACGGGGGGTTCATCACTAAAAGCTATAGATGTTACTGAAAAAGCAGGCTATAACGTAAAAGGCACCATAGCGATACTCGACAGACTTGAAGGTGGTAAAGAAGCAATAGAATCAAAAGGTTATATGTTTAAATCAATATTTAACCTTAATGATTTGAGATAACTTTTTATTCTACCACAGTAAATATATGTGACAGTATTTCTTTTCTGCCGTCCCCGCTCTTTGCTGAAAAAACGAACACATGTTCCGGTCCGAAAACTTTATTAAACAGCGCCTTTTTCGAGGCTGCTTCATTTCTGGTTGCTTTATCGATTTTAGTAATGACAAAAGAAAAAGGTATCCTGTTGTCTTCCAACCACTCTATGAGTATGTTATCGAGCTCGTCGAGGTCCCTCCTCACATCAAATAACCATATAAGCCTTTTTATGTTGGGATTTTGAAGTATATACTGCTCAATCATCTCCTGCCAGCCTTGATACATCTCACGTGAAACCTTTGAATACCCGAAGCCGGGAAAATCAGAGATGAAGAATGATTTTTTTGCATTTTTAAATTCATACTCAATTTTATATAAATTTATGGATCTCGTTCTCCCGGGAGTTGAGCTCGTCCTTGCAATCTTCTGCATGACAAGCCTGTTAATCATGGAAGATTTTCCCACATTCGACCTGCCTATAAAGGCTATCTCCGGCAAATCTTCTCTTTTTTTGTTATCATAGGATGTAACGCTCTTCAAAAAAACGGCATTTAATATTTTCATAGAAAGTTCCTCGGTTTTCCCTACTTGTCCTTTATTTTATACACCGCTATAGAATACTCCTTGAAGTTTTCTAATTGCGGCAGGGAAACCCTCTCAAATCGTGCCGGGTCAATAATTTCTTTGAAGCCGGGCATGTATGTGTTGATGGTTCTCTCATCAATCATCACATAGTCGGCCTTGTTCTCCCTGACAAGCAGGTTAAATGTTTTATAATCCGACCTTACAGGAATTGTTACAAATTCTGCATCTGCATAAAATGCAACCCTGTAAAGTGAGTGCTCCCCGGCAAACTTAGCCTTGGAATACCCGAGTTTTTTCAGATACACACCTGCCTTCTTCAGTTCGATTTTATCGCCTCCTGAGGATGCAAGTGTATTGGGAAGCACGATGATGAGAATGATTACGAGGAGCAACCCCGTGGTATGCCTTGAGAGGTTAAAAAAGGTTCTTGATCCTTTGCTCAAGAGATGCGCAATCCTCTCTTTTAGTTCGAAAAAACCGATTGAAGCCCATATCAGGGCAGGAATTGCCACAAGAAGTCCGTGTCTCGTGCTGAGATAACACGTTTTAACCATGTATATGTAAATACTTAGAAAAAAGACAAGAATCCAGATAAGGAAAGGGATTTCACTCTTACTGTAAGGAATATATTTTCTTTTAATAACACCGAAGAGAAAGAGTATGAAAAATATTACATGGAGTGATTTTGCAAATTTATATATCCCCTCTGAAAAATAAATCTCGTATTTGTGTCTTGCGGCCATATCAAAAAAATTTCTGAAATGGGAAGGAATCATATCGATAAGCTCCTGCTTCAGCTCGAGGTCCCGGGCCGCATCATGCACTAACATTAAACGGGGCAGCTTCTCTCCCACAAGCCCTAATTCCCATTTTCCCAGATTGTTTTTAAGGGCAAAGAGAAATGGAAAGGCAATAAGCGGAAAGGAAATGATGAATACAAACACCATTACAAACAGGTTTTTTACACTCATACCTCCATCAACACAATACCAGATCATCCAGAGAATAATAATCAAAACAAGTGCTGCCCCCTCAAAGCGGGTAAACGTGGCCATTCCCACAAAAAGACTGGCTAATGCTAAAAATATCCATCTCTTACGGGTAATACCCCTCCAGGCACAATAGAGGGATGTTATCGAAAAAAACCAGAAGGACGGCTCTCTTAGAACATCACTTGAGTATTCAACAAGTCGTGGACCGATGGTATAAAAGAGTGAGGCCATAAAGGCAATGCGGTTGCCTATAAGTTCCCTGATAAGAAGAAAAAAAGGAACAACCGCAAGTGAACCTAATAAGGCTGAAACCAATCTTCCTGCCATTTCCCAGTCATGAAAGACTTTTTGAAATGCCACAATCAGAAATGGGTAGAGATTGAAAAAACTGAATGTTGATATTTTCTGAAAGTTGCCGGAAGCAATCATTTTGGCAACTTCAATGTATTGCATCCCGTCAGGCGTAATCACTTGCGCTGAGAATACACTATAAAGCCTTACGATAAATGCCAGAATCGTAAGGCCTGCGAGCAGCAAGATTACCTTTTTATTTTCCGACAGTCTTTTTATCTCGTCTATCATACAGATTTTTTAATACACGATGAGATTTAAATTTTCTTCAGCACAAACATATTCACATAGCCATAATCACCATAACTTGGCATATACCTGAAAAACTCAACAAATTTATTATTATATTCTAATTCTTTTTTCCCAGCAATTAAAGCTGGATATAAAACTTTACTACCAAAATAATAGCTACTTAAAAAATTCTTACAATTTTTTAATCTTGATTCCGAATGATTAATGGAAAGATCCTCAAATTTTTTCTTAATAAACTCTGAAAATTTTTTATTTTCAAAGAATATATTATGAAATGGTTGCGGAATAGAATCTAAACCAACAGCATTCCTTGCTTCGTTTAGATTTTTTAAGCTATCAGCAAAAGATTCTACCATTATAAAAACGCCGTTCTTCTTAAGAACTCTCCTGATCTCTTTCAATGCTTTTTGTTGTTTTTCCCAAGAATCTAAATTGATTAAACACCTCTCTGTGAACACGATATCGAAAGAAGAATCTTCAAATTTCAAATTCAAAACATCTCCTACTTCGTATGTTACTCCTTTAACATTTCGTTTTTTGGCAATTTCAACTAAATCTTCGCAGAAGTCTATGCACTTTATTGATTGAATATTTAATTTGTTGACTATCTGCTCTGAAGAATATCCATTACCAGAACCCACTTCTAAGATTTTTGGATTATTAAAATAAGTTTTAACAACATTAAGAACGTCAATTATCTTATCAATTTCCATATCCCTTATATTGATATCTTTCATGCTTGATTGTTTTGAAGCACCATATTCCTCAGCTATTTCTTTATAGTGCTCTTTTATTTTATGCATTTTTCACCTCGCATCTCTTGTTATCTCTATTCCCTGCGAACCCTATATGTGATTCCATCTTTCTCCTCTGTAATCTTCTGATTGCTGCCCAGAAAATATTCGACCGTCACCTGACCCGATTGGCTGATTCCCTCTCGCTTCAAAATCTTCCAGAACGTCATGAAGATAATCTTCAAATCCAGTCGAAAACTCTGATGATCCACATACCAGACATCAAGTTTGAACTTCTCCTCCCAGGTAATAGCATTACGGCCGTTCACCTGCGCCCAGCCGGTGATACCCGGTTTTGCATCGTGGCGTCTCGCCTGTTCCGGTGAATACCTCGGCAGATATTCCATGAGAAGAGGTCTCGGACCCACAAAACTTAAATCACCCTTCAGTACATTGAATAACTGGGGTAATTCGTCAAGGCTTGATCTGCGTAATATCGTGCCTGTTGCAGTCATTCGTAACTTGTCCGGTAGCAATTCGCCTGTATTATTACTTGCATCAGTCATTGTACGGAATTTATAAAGATAAAAAGGCGCTCCATGAAGGCCCGGACGTTGTTGAACAAACAAAACGGGCTTGCCCATGACAATTCTTACAACACAGGCAATGATAAGCATGGGCAGAGATAAGATAATCAGCAGTGCCAATGCCAGGAAAACATCGAAACACCTTTTCAAAATAAATTCTTTGTTTGCTTTTTCACGCTATACCTGTGATTTTTTTATAATAATCGAGCATTGAAGTTGTAACCCTTTCTTTTGCGTATAACGCCAGCGCCCTCTTTTGAGCTTCCCTGCCCATTTGTTTTACTGTTTCAGGCGCATCAAAGAATTTTTTCATTTTTAGGGCAAGATCTCCGGGGTTGCCGGCTGAAAAGAGAAATCCCGTAATACCATCCTCGATCGTATCGGTTACGCCATAAATCCTTGATCCTATGGATGGGATACCAGCAGAGGCTGCCTGAATAATGACAACCCCGAATCCTTCCCGGTAGGAGGGCAGGCAAAATACGTCCGCCGCTGCAATGAAGTGTTCGGGCACATCGGTATAATCTTCAAAATGTATTTTTTGCAGACAGGACGTGCAGATTGATTCAATCTGTTCCTTCATTCCCTGCTCGTCAGGCCCGACAATGATAAGACGGGTATTTTTGTATGTTTTGCAGATCTGTAAAAAAGAGTCGGCAAGATCAAGTAATCCTTTGTCACGATTAAGCCTGCCGAGATACAGAAAAACGATATCGGATTCCGATATGCCGTATTGTCTTCTTATCCGACCCCTTGCTTCGGCATTTGGTGAAAACCTTTCTGCATCAACCCCGCATATGGAACCATTAGCAATAACGCCTGATCTTTCGGATGATATCACACCCTGGTCCATAAGAAAGCTTCTCTGAGAATGGCTGTCGACGAGTATATGTGTTGCACAGGCCGCCAGAACCTTATCCATGGACTTGAGCAGGCACCGCATAAACCCTTTCCTTGTTGCCCAGACCTGACCTGTGAAAGTATGAATCCTTACAGGGACACGTGCAAAAAACGCAGCAAGCATAGACAGAAGGCCCGATTTAGGCATGATGGAATGTACTACATAAAAACCTTCTTCTCTGAATAATCTGTAGAGGTGCATGACAACACGGAGGTCCATCAGAGGAGAGATCTTTCGCTCTATAGGCACCGGTATCACCGTTACATCCAAACCAAACGGCTTTAAGAAGTTTTTGTCCGGCGTATTCACAATAAGGGAAATGTCAAAATAAGGGGTCATGGCCCTGATATGATCCACCAGAAAAGCCTTAACGGAAATCTCGACGACCGCTACGAAACAAATCTTCTTCTTTTGGCTAATCAGACTCACTAAAGGCGCCTTTTGTCATAAAACTATGTATTTTATGCCATACTTTGGGTGGAAAAAACGTGATCACATAGAGCAGGAAAAACCTGTAATCGGTCAACCTGAAGGGATACAGGCATGCCCTTGCCTTCTGTGTGTTATTGTGTAACATTTCTGCCCTTGCCCTATAATACCCGATTTTTGCATTCAAGTAATCAAGCTCAGAGCTATATTTTGCCTCAAAAGAGGGGTCCATTTTTTTGAACTTCCCGATTGTGTATGCCATTTCATCGGGAAACTTTTCAATGTATTTGATGCTGCTCATGCCCGGATGAATGCGATATACTGCCAGCGGTTGATCAATATAGGCCGCCTTTGATCTATAGAGAACTCTCATAAAAAGATCAAATTCCTCAGTCAAAATGAGGTTGCTGTCAAAAAAATCACCCAAACGGTCCAAAGAGCTTTTTCTTATCATAACGGTAGAAATTGAAACCGGATAATAACGCAAAAACTTATCAAATACATATCCGGAAGACTGTCTTTTTTTGTGAAAGAGCATCTGCCGTCCTTTTTTCGTAACAAACAGGTTGCTATACACAAGATCCACATCCTGACAACTTTTTACAACATCTACCTGCTCAACTGTCTTCTCGGGCAGCCACATATCATCATGGTCAATAAAGGCTAAATATTCTCCACTGGAAAGTTCAATTGCCCGGTTACGCGAATAGCCGAGTCCCCTGTTTTCCTGATAATGGTAAACCACCGGGAATCCTCGGCTCTTAAACTCCATGATTATCGATTCGGTAGAATCAGACGAGCCGTCATTGATAACAACAAGCTCCCAGTCGGTGAAGGTCTGCTCTTCGACGCTCCTGAGGGTCTCCTGCAGAAACTTCTCCGAGTTATAACAGCACAGATTTATGCTTACTTTTGGAGGCATAGGAATGTAGTTACTGTTTGCAGAATTCGAGAACAGATGAGATAACAAGGTCTACGTCACCATCGGTCATATCGGAATAGAGCGGAAGGGTGACAATCTCCTTCCAGACCGTCTCCGTAACGGGAAGCTCCGTTGCGTACTTCTCAAAGAATGGCTGGAGATGATTTGGTATATAGTGGACACCGCTGTCGATTCCTTTTGATTTGAGAAAACCGATGAACTCATCCCTTTTTGATTCGATTTTCAGGATGTAGCTGAAGAATGCCGTATTCTCGTAATCCTTTCTCAGTATACCGATGTCTGATAAACCCCGGAAGGCTTTATCATATCTTTCAACTATCTCTCTCTTTCTGTTCAGAAATCTGCCGAGCTTTTTCAGTTGCATGAGCCCGATGGCAGCATTGATATTACTCATGTGGTACCTGAAGCCAAGCATATTCACGCTATAAAACCAATCCCTTTTTTGTCCGAACCTGCTCCACGTGTCTTTATCAATACCCAGTATCCTCTTTTTCCTCATCACCTGAGCCAACCCATCATCATTCGTTGTAATAGCCCCACCTTCGCCGCAGGTAATGTTCTTTATTGGATCAAAGCTGAAACAGGTTATATCACCAAAAGCGCCTATTTTTCTCCCGTTATACGATGAGCCAAAGGCATGGGCAGCATCTTCGACTATGGTTAGGTTTTTTTCCTTTCCTATCCTCAATATCTCATCCATATTGCAGGGAAGGCCGCCGTAATGGACAGGCATAATCACCTTCGTTCTGGCAGTGATCCTCTTTTCCGCATCCCCTGCGTCCATATTAAGAGTGTCGCCTTCAATATCGCAGAATACCGGTGCTGCACCGCAGGCAACGATTGCCTGGATCGTGGCCACAAAGGTCAAAGAGGGAACAATGACCTCATCGCCCTCTTTTAACCCGATGGAATCCAGTGCAAGATGGAGGGCTGTGGTTCCGGTGTTTACGGCAACAACATTTCCTGCACCTAAAATCTCTTTGATCCTGTTCTCAAAATCAAAGACCCACTTGCCCATCCCGAGCCATCCGGTATCAAATACCTTTTTCACCTCTGCCAGCTCTTCATCGCCAATTGATGGCCGTTGAACTTGGATCATTTGACCTCCCAAAGTCTAAAGTTCGCAAAAATCAATTCCTGCTTCCCTCGATCCAGTATGTATCCCAGCGCGTTTTCTTCTCCAGAAATCCGTCATGTACCCCCGTAAACCCTGATGCTTCCATGGCAGACTGATAATCTTTACGGTTTCTCAGGTATCCCCAGAACTGTCTCC